>JAOZRQ010000102.1:0-5630 GCA_029940115.1 Desulfobacterales bacterium | reverse complement strand
GTCGGCCTTCTTTGCACCCGCCTTCTTTTCGGCAGTCTTCTTTTCATCGGCCTTCTTTGCGCCAGCCTTCTTTGGAGAAGCAACAGGGGAGGCACCGCTTCCAGCGGCCTTTTTGTCAACCTGTTTCCCAGATTTGAGTTGAGCGGAATCAACATGCTTACGCAACTTGGGAAACTCCTCCAGTGCTTGGTCAAGCTTGTATTTTCCTGTCTTCAGCGTCAGATCGTAAAGCTTGTCCCCTGGCATGTCCTTGAGTTCCTTGACCATCTTGTAGATGAAGATGTTCTCCTTGTTTTTGGAGCGTTCCACAAAATGGCCGAGAGCACATCGCTTAGTATCGCTTATTTTTGAAAGCAGGCCTGTGACATCCTGAATTCTGATATTCCTTCCTGCAACTTTGGAAATCATTTCAGAGATCGTCTTGGCACTAAGCGGTTTGCATGTCTGCAACGCCTCTATAATCAGCTGATCTTTGCTCTTTCTATTCTTCATAAAAACCTCACAATCTTTTCAGGAACGCGAATTAAGCAACTTGCGCGTTTATGAGTTCCTATCTCTTTGTTTTCAAAGCATCTGGAAAGAATTTTTTGCTTTCCGGCTACTCTTACGTCCTGTGCATGGGAGAAAAAATGAGGATTCTGCCCAGTTATTCCTGATTCTAACGGATTTTGTGGTTGCATGTGATTTCAGACTGTCGGCCCGTCTGGGAAAAAAGCTTGCCCCCGACGTTTTTTATCGGGGCCGGGTTTCTGGCCCATTCCCGACTTTTTGTCCTATACACAGAATTAGTATTATATACAGTGTTTCGATCCTTGTCAAGTTGAATGGACTATAGACTTTAAGTTTTTTCAAAAAACTGAGCTTCTCTTTCGGACAAACATTATCTCAAATGCTCTCGAATCGAAACGTGTTATATGACTATCATTCCACTCAATCCCCGAATTTACTGGCATGAGAACTCTTGACGTTCTTCATTCATGGGCCAAAAACTTTCTGTCCCAAAGAAACTAAGTTTTTTCAAAAACTTAGTTTCTTTCTTGAACAAACATTATTGAAATTAAAAAACTCCAACTCTGCCTTTAGGCGGTGCAAAACCGCCTGAAGGGGTGCCTACTTTGCAGGCCGCTCCACTGTAGAACCGCCTGAAGGCGGAACTACAAACCGTCTGAAGGGTGCCTACTATACATCACTTTTCAAATTCGTACCCCCCTTGATCGGCTCGGATTGCCGCCGGATTTGGCAATCCGGCGGGAGCGGAAGGGGGTGACGAACTTACGAATTGGTGTACTACTTTGCAGACCGCTCCACAACAGGTGCCAGCTTGGGTGGTGATACCTTCTCTACCGCGTCATACTGTGGCGGACAGGCCACCACGCACTCCCCACACTTGACACAGAGGCTCTGGTCAATCCCCTTCTTTCGGGTGCTGGTGGTGAAGATGGCATCCACCGGGCAACAGCCCACACATGCGTCACAGCCCCGCGCACATTTTTCCAGATCAATGTAAAAGGCGGTCAGGGGACGGCACATCTTCCCGGGGCACCGTTTTTCATTGACATGGGCCTCATATTCCTCCCGAAAATAGCGGAGGGAGGTGATCACCGGATTCGGTGCAGTCTTTCCCAGACCGCATAGGGAGCCTTCCTTTATGTCCCTGCTCAGTTGTTCCAGTTGCTCCAGATCCCCTTCTCTCCCCTCCCCTTGGGTGATCCGGTCCAGAATACGGAGCATATGTGGCGTTCCGATTCTGCAAAAGGTGCATTTTCCGCAGGATTCTTTCTGAGTGAAGTCAATGAAGTAGCGGGACACATCCACCATGCAGGTATCCTCATCCATCACCACCATGCCGCCAGACCCCATCATGGCACCGGCTTGCGTCAGGGAGTCGAAATCAATCGGCGTGTCGAGAAACGCCGAAGGCAGACATCCGCCTGAGGGGCCCCCGATCTGAACCGACTTGAATGCCTTTTTGTTCGGAACCCCGCCGCAGATGTCGAATATGAGGGTACGCAGGGAGACGCCCATGGGGATCTCCACCAGTCCCGGATGGACCACGTCTCCCACCACCGAGAAGATGGCTGTGCCGGGGCTCTTCTCCGTGCCGATGCGTCTATACCAATCCGCGCCATTCTTCAGAATGGGCGGCACAGACGCGAGGGTCTTGACATTGTTGATCACCGTGGGCTGGCCATGAAGCCCCTTCTCCACCGGATATGGCGGCCGGAAACGGGGCATCCCCCTTTTCCCCTCAATCGATTCGATCAGCGCGGTCTCCTCTCCGCAGACAAACGCACCGGATCCTTGGAACACTTCGATCTTCAAGTCAAAACCGCTCCTTAGAATATCTTTTCCCAAGAGTTCAAGCGATTCTGCCTGCTGAATCGCCTTTGTCACAAGCTTCACCGCAAGGGGATATTCGGCCCTCACATAGACCAAGGCCCTATGAGCACCCACCGCGTAGGCGCAGAGGATCATCCCCTCGATCATCTGATGGGGATTGCTCTCCAGAAGGGTGCGATCCATGTAGGCGCCGGGATCCCCCTCATCCGCGTTGCAGATGACGATTTTCTCCCCTGAACCGCCACGTCTGGCCATATCCCATTTTCTGCCGGTGGGAAAGCCTGCGCCGCCTCTTCCTCTCAGTCCCGAGTCAGCCACCTCCTTCACAACATCTTCGGGGGTGAGCTGAAAAGCCCTCACCAAGGTGGCATATCCGTCCTCGGCAATGTAGTCATAGATGTCTTCCGGATCAATATGCCCACATTTCTCCATGATCACCCGTTTTTCCTCGTTGAAACGGGGAAACTCCATGACAGAGGGGATCATCTCGTTTTCCACGGTGGCCCCATAGACATGCTCAAAACGGGGGTCCCCCCCCTCCAGAAAGAGCTTGGTCAGCATTTTCGCCTTCCCCGCGGTGACCTCGTGGTAGAAGATGGGCGGAAAACCGGATTCAGGATGATCAATGATGACCACCGGCTCCGCGTAGCAATGGCCGATACATCCGACGGTGTGAATGCGGGCCTCGATATGCCGCTCCGCGAGGGCCTGCTCAAACGCGTGTCGGGTCTCCACCGCGCCGGACGCGATGCCACATGTGGCCATGCCGATATGGATCTTGGGGGCCGGAGATTCGACAAATTCATTCCGCTGTCTTTCAGCCTCCTGCCGGATGGCATTGAACAATTCTTCAGTTTTCACTTTTCTCCTTCTCTCTTTCCGCTTTCTCTCTCTCTTTCCGCTTTCTCTTTTTCTATCTGAATACGCAGGAGAAGCCCTTCCACCTTGCTGGGCGCCATTTTTCCATGGACCGTCTCACTGATGACGGCCACCGGGGCCAGCGCACAGCACCCCACACACGCGACCCGTTCGATGCTGAATTCTTTGTCTGGTGTGGTTTCACCATCCGTAATGCCGAGCTTTCGCTCAAAGTTTTCCAGGATGATGTCCCCTGCCTTGACATGGCAGGCCGTGCCGAGACAGACTTTGATCGGATGTCTGCCCGGGGGATGAAATCGGAACTGATTGTAAAATGTCGCGACACCATAAACCTCACACACCGGGATATTCAGATGTTCAGCGGCCAGATCCATGGCTTCAGGCGGAAGATACGCGTGTCTTCCCTGGATCATCTGGAGGATCGGAATCAGATTCCCCCTCTCCTTTTCAAAGCCTGACACGCGGGATCGCATATCCTCCAGCATCGCTTCCTCTTCTGCGAGAATCGCATCATCCATACGAACTCCTTAATTGTTGAGGATGAAGGGTGAAGATGAAGGATGAAGGGTCCAATCCTTCACATTTCTGGTTCTGACGGATTTTGTGGTTCTGGTCAAAAAAACGCAGAGGCCGCAGAGATTCGGACCGCCTCCGCGTCCTCTGCGTTGAAAAGACGGTCTCAGTCCACAAAATCCATCAGAATCAGTCACATTTCATCCTTCATATTTCATATTTTCTCCAAGGCTCCATAAGCCGCCTGTATTCTATCCCTTAGCAAAAAGCAGAATCTTTGGAGCACATTGAACCCGAGAGCGGTGTTGTCCATCATCATCTCTCTCAAGTCGAATCCCCTCATCACGACGACTTTTGTCTGCTTGTGGCATGTTGCTGAGGACATGAGAAAATGAGATTCTCCGAGGAGCGTGGACCAGCAACCCAAAACCCGGCCTTTGCCCAAGGTTTCGATGACCACATTCCCCTTGCGAGCACCCATATCCACAGATCGCTCCAAAGATATACGGCCTTCGGCAATCACATAAAGGTGTTCCCCAAAGTCATGTTGCTGAAACACATGCTCTCCGGGTTCATAGGTTTTCATCTCGCACAGGGCCGAGATGTTCCGGATGTCACTCTTTTCCAGCCCTTTGAAAAACTCACAGTTCTCCAACGTGTATTCAATCTCTGATTGACTCATCATATCCACCATTCATCCTTCTTAATCTGTGTACAGGACAAAAAATGTGGAATGGGCGAGAAACCCGGCTTTTTTCTGAACGGCCGGCTTCCCTCCCGACAGAAAAAAAGCCGGGTTTCTTTGTTCGCTCATTTTTTTGTCCTGTACAAAGCTTCTTAATACCCAAATGAAGCGATTCTTTGATCCGAATGTGACTCTTGTCCCGAAATGTCAGGGGTTCGGCGATTTTCAGCCTTTCACCATTGGGTGAATACCGCAAAACCGAATGTCGGACCCTCAGTTAGATTTGCTGACAAAAATCGCTCAGCGACATCTCGTTGGAACCCGAAAGCGAAATGACGGGCCTCCAGAATTCATAAGTCTCCTTTCCCTCTTTGATATGGCAGGGATCTCCGTTTTTCCTGAGTGCGTCAAACGTCTCAGACCTGCTCGCTTCATGGCGGCCCTTTGGTGATGCGAATTTGCTCTGGCTCATCAGCAAGGCTCCCTGAGCGTTGCATACCAGCACTTGCGAAACCTCCTCTTGGCGAAACACGCCTCTCACGGCATCAATGAGCAGTTCCTCATTCTCTGCAAAGACCCCGAGCCTTGAATTATAGACAAGAATCTCCGTGAGCGCGTTCCCGTCCCGCTTCAGCTTGTCGGTCATGGAGTGGTGCTCATGATAGATGAAGAAGGCCGTGAACGAGAGGGAGATGCCGAATATGAAAAGGGTGAATATCCCAAAGACCTTGACGGCAAAGTGTCTTTTGAAGGCTTTGAGCGGATTATGGAAAAATTCTTGAACATGGGCGGATTGCTGAAATAAGGATCTCTCGTCAGTGCCTTTGCCCGGGAAGAGGCGCGGGTGACGGGCAGGAGCAATGACAATATAATTGCTTGAATTATGTATTTATATCTGATATAGGTATCACATTCTTTTGGATTGGGAAAGAGGAAAGGCATCTTGTCATTTCCAAAGTGTTCCAAAGTTTACATTGGGAGAAAGAGAAACCCAAATGGGTCGATTCCTACCAGAAAAAAAACCGGGTTTCTTTGCAAGGAGAAACCCGGCTTTTTCTTGCGGTCGGGAGGTCGGCCCATTTGGAAAAAACCTTGCCCCCGACGTTTTTTATCGGGGCCAGGTTTCTTTGCAAGGTGAACTTTTGGAATTGAATTGAGACTCAAAAACTCACAAACTCACAAACTCACAAACTCACAAACTCACAAACTCACA
>JAOZRQ010000569.1 GCA_029940115.1 Desulfobacterales bacterium | reverse complement strand
CATTTGCCAAAAGCCGGACAAAAATTTTACCCACATTTGATGGCCAGCGTGAAAAAATGAAAGACGTCAACATGACGGCAACAAACATACCAGAACCCTACAGCAACAAGCAAACCGGAAACAAACAATGCATGTACTAAATTTGATTTACATGGGAGAAACCTCATAATGGAATTCACAGATTTCAAGTCCGTTGATCAGGTTCAGGAAGAATATGGCATCTCATACAAAGAAACCATGTTTCTCCAAAACAAAAATTTTGAACCGTCGGGGTTGCTTTCAGAGGAATTTGAATTCAACAGGGAGAATATTGATGTGACCATTTCTGAGGAGTCCCGATGCGAACATATCATTATTCCGGTTCTCCGGGAAATCTATAAGCATCATTTCAGAGAGTACGCATTCTAAAGTCATAAGTTCATTCATGTTGATGACAAACTCAGGGGGACTCCTGACTACATGTTCTCAAACAGATCCAAGTTGGGCAAGACGGTTTTGGAGATGCCGCTGATCTTGGTTGTCGAAGCAAAGAAAAATGATTTCGGACGGGCTGGGGGCAATCCGGCGGGAGCAGTCCACACTTTCATATTATCCCTGCCCTGCCGGGCAAGGGCAACCCAGCACCCAAAATCAAGGACAAATCCATGATACTGATCATAGACTTCGGTTCACAATACAATCAGCTCATTGCCCGCCGTGTGAGGGAATGCCATGTTTACTGCGAGATAGAGCCGCCCGATATCAGCATGGCGGCGGTTCGGTCCCTGAACCCGGAGGGCATCATCCTCTCCGGCGGGCCTTCAAGCATTTACGGAGAGAACGCGGCGAAAGCCGATCCTGCGATTTTCGACATGGGCATTCCGGTGCTCGGGATCTGCTATGGCATGCACTTCATGATCGACGCGCTTGGGGGAACGGTCCGAGGGGCGGGAAAACGGGAATACGGCTTCGCAGAACTTCATGTCAGTCAGCCGGACGGGCTTTTCAAAGGAATGGATTCAACACCCTCCTGCTGGATGAGCCATGGCGATTCCACAGAGAAGTTGCCTGACGGGTTTGAAGTGACCGCTTCCACCGAAAACACAGACGCGGCTGCAATCGTTCACAGAGGAAAGAATTTCCACGGCCTCCAGTTTCACCCTGAAGTGGAACACACGCCTCAGGGCCGGACCATGATGAAGAATTTCCTTTTTGAGGTATGCGGATGCAGACCGGGCTGGACCATGAGCGCCTTTGCCCAAGACGCGATCTCCCGCATTCGGAATACAGTCAAAGAGAAACAGGTGATCCTCGGGTTGAGCGGGGGGGTGGACTCTTCTGTCACCGCGCTGTTGCTTCACAAGGCCATCGGGAAGAATCTGACCTGCATCTTTGTGGACAACGGCCTGTTGCGCAAGGATGAAGGGAAAAAGCTGGAAAAGACCCTGACCCGGCATCTTGACATCAACATCCGGTTTGTTGACGCTTCTGAAAAATTTCTGAGCGCGTTGGTCCAGGTCACGGATCCGGAAAAGAAGCGAAAAATTATCGGCAAGATATTCATGGATGTCTTTGAAGAGGAGGCCGGAAAGATGACGGACGCGGAATTTCTGGCTCAGGGGACCTTGTATCCGGACATCATCGAATCGATATCCCCTTTCGGGGGCCCCTCAGCCGTCATCAAATCCCATCACAATGTGGGGGGCCTTCCCGAAAAGATGAAATTGAGGCTTGTGGAACCCCTGAAATATCTGTTCAAGGATGAAGTCCGTCTGCTTGGGGAGGAGATCGGCTTGGATGAGGAGCTGGTATGGCGGCAACCCTTCCCAGGGCCCGGGCTCGCCATTCGGATCATCGGGGAGATCACCAAAGAGCGGCTCACCATATTAAGGGAGGTGGACGCGGTTCTGCTTGAAGAGATAAAGAATAATGGCCATTACAGAAAATTGTGGCAGTCGTTCGCGGTCCTTCTGCCCATAAAAAGCGTCGGCATCATGGGGGATCAGCGGACCTATGAAAACATCGCGGCCATCCGCGCGGTGACCAGCACCGACGCCATGACCGCAGACTGGGCCAGACTCCCCCACCAACTGCTTGCCGACATTTCAAACCGGATCATCAATGAGGTCAGGGGGGTGAACCGGGTGGTCTATGACATCAGTTCAAAGCCGCCCAGCACCATCGAATGGGAATGAAATATAAAGGATGAAATATAAAGGATGAAATATGAAGGATGAACTATGAAATCCCCTTCATCCTTCACATTTCATCCCTCAATAAGATATGGCGGACTTGAGATACGCGGGTCTTTCATCAAAGCGGAGATGTTTCAATTCATCCGGCGGTTGGGGACTGCTCTTGATCATCACCGGAATGATTTCAGGGGGCTTGTCATCATCCCTTGCCTTCCTTTGGAGGGCATAAAGAGATTCTCTCCTCACCCATTCCGACTTGGCGGCTTCGGGTGACCAGAACAAAAAGAAGACATCCGCGTCGTCAATTTTCAGATACAGCTTCTCTTTCCATCGCTTCCGGGGGGCAAGCTTCAGAAGCTCCTGAGGAACCGCGATATTCAGGGATGAGAGCATCAGTGCGCTGCGAAGGGCCGCTGAACGATTCTCTGATACATAAGAGAGAAAGGCATACTGGTATCTTCTGACCGTGCCAGTCGGTTCCGATGTTCTGTCCGACGACGACGCCTCCTCATCAATGAGGGTCACCTCCACTTGGAGACCGATATGCCCGATGGGAATCGAATTCTGTGAGATGATGACCTTGCCTTTCAGCGTCTCCTTCGAACAATTTCGAGGAATTTCGACCTGAAACGTCACCGATGCCGTGTTTCCTTGCCATTCCAAGTATTCCACCGGGTTGTGGACCACGCCATCCCTGACAACCAGTTCAAACGTCAGCTCAGTTCCCTGTTCAATGTCTGTATCCAAGCTGATGCCTTCGGACAGATTCGCCTTGTCAGGCAATGGCGAATCATCTTCAAGGAGTTCGGCCATATGGGCAAACACCTGCACCCGCAGGATTTCCCCAGGCTCAACTGCCGGGCGGGAGAATACGGTGCAAGCCACAGGCTCTTTGTTTTCAGGATAGATTTCCAGAGGAGCGAGCCGGCGTATGGGCTGGAAATCGGGTTCGCCTTCATTTTCAGTTCTCTCGGAGCGGAACAACTTTCCCAATTTCTTGAATACGCCAAAGGAACCGCGCCCTTTTTTGTCGGTCGTGTCCGTTCTCTTGGAGAGTTCATCTTTTTTTCTCTGAAACTTGCTTCCGGGTATCCCCATTTCAAACACTTGGGTCAGTTCTCCCTCATCAATGGTCCCATACCCGTTATAAAAGCCTCCTCTTTCATCTTCAGGCTCCTTGGGAGGCAATTTGTATTCGATGTCCGCACTCAGTTCCCCATTCAATTCCGGCTCATCAGCATCCATTGCCCTGAGTTCCTCCTCCGAATCGGCATGCAAATCATGGACATTCAGCTCGTCAATGCCAATATCAAATGGTTCCTCCTCCATTTTCATTTCATGTGCCGAATCGGACGCCACTTTTTCTTTGGCACCTTCCGGGACCGGCTTTTCTGCTCTGTCAATGATCATGTCAAGGAAGGTGTTTGACAAATCAAGTTCATCTGATTTCGGTTCAACCTTATGACCCGCCCCTGACAGACCCGGTTTGCCTGATGGGGCGTCTGTTTTTCTGAGGGTGAGCGCGTAAGTGTTTCTGTATGAGGAAATGTTCACGGAAAAGTGCAGGTCCTCAGAAAGCTTGTAAATGGAGTCACACTCGCCCCGGGCCACAAGCGTTTCAATGACGTCGCGGTTCTCGTTGATCAGGTTCAGGGCGAGGATTTCGGTCTGAAAGGGGGTGAGTTCATAAAAAGGGGGGCGAATTTCCACACCGATGAGCTGATCCCACCGCTCAACCCGAAACGGATTCCCCGCGGTGATATCCAAGGTCGCCACATCATCGAAGACCTTCAGTATGCTGGCAAGAATGTAATCCGTTTCCTGTTTTCTCATGGTCACAATTTTATGTCTTTAGTCAAACGGCTGAAAGGTTGGATGGCTTTTTCCCGAACGGACCGACTCCCCAACAGCAAGAAAAAGCCGGGTTTCTCTCCTGCACACAGATCATTCTCTTAACATGGTATATGGCGGTTGTCAATGCAAAAAATCAGCGCCATACAAAAGCAAAACAGAAAATCAGCTCGAAAGCTTTGTCATTCCGGGCAAATCGGAAAATCGTCTCAGAATTTTCCGGCATTGATCGTTTCGGCCACCCTGCTCCCGCCGGACTTCGGCGTGAGACTTCGGCGTGAGCTCAGACTTCGGCGAG
>JAOZRQ010000931.1 GCA_029940115.1 Desulfobacterales bacterium | reverse complement strand
GGCGGCGTCACACAGTTTGTAGTTCCGCCTTTAGGCGGCGTCACACAGTTTGTAGTTCCGCCTTTAGGCGGCGTCACACAGTTTGTAGTTCCGCCTTTAGGCGGCGTCACACAGTTAGGCGGCGTCACATAGTTTGTAGTTCCGCCTTTAGGCGTCGCACCGCCTGAAGGCGGAACTACAAACTTGGACTCCTTCCCACCGTTCAAAGAGGGTATGTTCTATTCCAAAGGCATCAAATATCTTGCCGATGGTCTGGTGGATGATGTCGTCAACCGTTTTCGGCCGGTGGTAAAAAGAGGGAAGCGGCGGCAAGATCAACGCACCCATGTCCGCGGCCATCATCATCAGCCGGAGATGCCCCTTGTGAAGCGGCGTCTCCCTCACCACCAGCACGAGGTTCCGCCTCTCTTTCAGGGTCACATCCGCTACCCTTGCGATGAGATTCTCCGCGTAGGAATTGACAATCGCGGACAAGCTCTTCATGGTGCATGGAACCACCACCATCCCCCGGGTCAGGAACGAACCGCTTGCTGGCGCGGCACCGGTGTTCTGGTTGTCATGGAGAACGTCCGCCATGGCCGCGACCTCTTCAGGCGTGTAATCCGTCTCGATCTCGATGTTCCGCCGTCCCGACTCGGACATGATCAGATGCGTCTCAAACGCCCCGTTTTCCTTCAGCAGGCCGAGCATCCGTATCCCGTAGATCACACCGCTCGCGCCCGTGATGCCAATAACAATCCGTTCCCGCATACATTTCCCTTTCCTTGGGGTGGAAGAGAGAAACCCGGCTTTTTCTTGCAGTTTGGAAGTCAGACCGTTTGGGAAAAAGCCGGGTTTCTCGCCCATTCCCGATTTTTTGTCCTGTACCCGGGCAAAGTTTTTCCGGGATTTTTTCTGGGAAGACAGCTTTCACAAACCGCGGATGAACACGGATGAACGCGGATGAGTCCGGCAGACAGGGCGTCTGCGTTCATCTGCGGTTCACAATGAAAAAGTTGCTCCTCATATGCAGATCATAAAGTGTGAACTCAAGGATTCCCACCCGTGAACGTGCCCGTGAACCTGTCCGTTGTCCTCACTCTTTCAGCAACGAGCGCGGTCATGTCCCACGAACACTGCACGGGAAATGGGCATTGGCCCTTAAGTTTACACCTATGGTTCACGTCCACGTTCAAGTTCACGTCCACGTTCAAGTTCACGTCCACGTTCAAGTTCACG
>JAOZRQ010000568.1 GCA_029940115.1 Desulfobacterales bacterium | reverse complement strand
GGGCCATCAGCGATGATATGGTGGAAGTGCTGAGAGAGCATTCTCCCTTTCTGGCGGTGAACACCCAGGCCAATGCCGGAAACCGGGGGTTTCATGCGGTCTCGCGTTATCCTGATGCGGATTATGTGTGTATCGCTGAACACGAACCCGTCCGCCTCCCAAATCTGGTCAGTGCAGATCGGCGCTTCGGGCATCGGAAAAACCTGCGGAACATCGGAAAAAGAACATGCTGAAACACATTAGAATAAAAGGTTACAAATCAATCCGGGATCAGACAGTCACTTTCGGGAGACTCAATGTCCTCATCGGTGCGAACGGGGCCGGGAAATCAAATCTGATCTCCTTTTTCAGAATGCTGAACGCCCTGATCTCCGGGAATCTGCAACTCTTCGTGGGCCGTTCCGGAGGCGCGGACACATTTCTGCATTACGGCGGCAAGAATACCGACGCTATGGAAAGCAGAATGATCTTCGGCACAGATGCGGGAACAGAAGTCTGTTATCAGATGCGTCTGGCCCGGGCCGCACAGGATACCTTTGTATTCGCGGACGAACGCTTCTCCTGTCCGGAAACAGGGACTTTCGGTCCGGGACACAGAGAGTCGGGACTGGCCGGGGTTCCGACCGGCAAAGCCCATGAAACCGTCCGGGAAATGATCCGCCGATGCCGATGTTTCCAATTCCATGACACATCAGAAACCGCCAGGATGAGACAGAATGCGTATGCCGGAGACAGCCGTTGTCTGAAAGAGGACGCGGGGAACCTGGCCGCTTTTCTCCGGATGCTCGCAGATTCAAAGCCCGGATACTATCGCCGCATCCTGAGCCTGATCAGGCAGGCAGCCCCCCATTTTGACGACTTCGACCTCACGCCCGCATACGATCCCAAATATGTCATGCTCAACTGGAAGGAACGCGGTTCCGATTATCTGTTCGGCCCGCATCAGCTTCCCGACGGACTGCTGCGGTTCATGGCCCTGACAGCGCTTCTGTCCCAGCCGGAGGACAGACTCCCCCGGGTGATACTGATTGACGAGCCCGAGCTGGGACTGCACCCGTTTGCCGTAAACCTTATGGGGTCCCTCATACGGAAAGCCCTGCATCACAGCGAGATCACCATCGCCACCGAGCCACTCAATCTGGTTGACCAGTTCGGGCCCGATGACATTCTGGTCGCGGAACGCAGAAATTCCGAATCGCAGCGGAATCGTGGTTGCGGTTGTCGTCTTGGTGAACGCGGGTCGGGCAAAGCATTTGCAGCCGGCCCGGAAAGTGATACGCGAACCGGAAAGGAGGCACGGAAATGAAATCACAAAGATATTTGGAGGAGGTGCTTGATTTGGATGAAACATCCGTATCTGACATGATTTCCGATCTGAAACTGGAAAGAAACGCCATGGAGTGGTTTCTTGAGTATGACTGAGGGAACCTGACGGCGGGCACCGTTGTCATTGTGACAGAGGAAGCTGCCCGGAGTTATGTTCGAATCCCGGAAATGGCCCGACAGAAAACCTCGGCACAGAGCGTCTGCCTGAAACCCTGAGACGGTGCAAAGAGATTGATCCGGTGATTTGTCTGCTTATTAAGACACTTCCGGACGGAGATCCGCAAGACATGTTGATCAAGGCGTTTACCCTGTTTTTTAATCCGGAACTGAGGGATAGTTCTCATGTATGACATGGCGGATATGCTTTCTGAAGGTCGGGATTTGATCTTTGCTGCGTTCCCATGATTCAGAAAATCCCTTATTTATTATGCTATGGAGTATCTATGCTGATAGAATTCAGTGTCGGAAACTATCTGTCATTCAGAGATCGGATGATCCTCACCATGGCCGCCGCTCCCGTGAGGAGGTCCGCCCGGCCCGACGTGTTTCCGGCTGACAAAGACCTGAGCCTGCTGAAATGCGCCGTGATTTACGGGGCCAATGCCAGCGGAAAAAGCAATCTCTTCAGGGCGATGGCCTTCATGAGGCACTTTGCGCTCAATTCCTTCCGGGAGACCGGGGCCCATGAGGAGATAAACGCCGAACCCTTCAGGTTGAGCAGCGAAACCGAGAACATGCCCTCTGTGTTCGAGATCATCTTTGTTCAGGACGGAATCCGCTACAGATACGGATTTGAAGCTGATCATCTGAAAGTGCATGCCGAATGGCTTTTCCATGTTCCCGAAACAAAGGAGGCCAAACTTTTTGTCAGGGAGGGGACTGATTTTGAAATCGGAAATCATTTCGGAGAGGGAAAGGGACTGGAGACAAAGACAAGGAACAACGCGCTGTTCCTGTCCGTATCGGCCCAGTTCAATGGCCGGATATCCGGAGCCGTCCTGAAATGGTTCGGAAACTTTGACATCATCTCGGGATTTGAGGACTACACGGACATGACAATAAAATATATGGAAAAAGGGGGGGCCCGCAGCCGAAAGATTGACGAATTTCTGACCGCGGCAGATCTCGGAATTCTGAGTGCAAGCATTGACAAAACCGCAGGCCTTCCCAAAGACATTCCCCGATCAGTCAGAGAGGCCCTGAAAAACGGTCCGGCCGAGGCCCGCATAAAAACATCGCATCACAAACATGACAAAAACAGAAAAATTGTCGGCTCCGAGCATTTCGGACTGCAGGAGAACGAATCAAAGGGTGCTCAGAAGATATTCTCGCTTGCAGGCCCGGTGCTGACCGCCCTTGACATAGGAAAGACACTGGTCATAGATGAGATGGATGCGGGACTCCATCCGCTGATCACAGGATTTCTCATACAATTGTTCAGATCCGGAAGAGACAATCCGAACAACGCCCAACTGATCTTCAACACCCACAACACATTCATTCTGAACACGAAAAATTTCGGAAGGGATCAGATATGGTTTGCCGAGAAGGACAGATACGGGGCCACGGACCTGTATCCGCTGCTCGACTACAAAGCAGCAAATCACGATTCCCACGAGCAGGATTACATTCTGGGAAGATACGGCGCGATCCCTTACATTGACACAGACGGATTTCGGCCCCTGCTCTCACCCGACAATGATGAAGGCCAAAGCGATGAATAGGCGCCGATTTTACCGCAGAAAAAGAGACTCAAAAAGCTTTGTCTGGAAGGGAAAGGAGAAAGAACCGGGAAAGAGAATTCTGATTGTCTGCGAGGGAGGCAGGACCGAACCCAACTATTTCAGAAGTTTCAGAATAACCTCCGTGCATGTGAACATACAAGGAAAAGGGATGAACACAGACAGTCTGGTGGAGGAGACCATACGGATGAAGGAAGAGGCTGTGCCGGCCGTCATCTTCCTGCGCCCGGGAAGCCACCCGTCCTCGCTGACCTTGGGAGGAGATCACAAGACGTATCTCTGGTTCAGATACATCGTGTGTGATCTCGCAAGCATCCCGGCAGAGGAACATATGGAAAGCGACAATATCATCGCACGGCTGAACCTGCCCAACATGGCCTTCCCTCCGGAACAGAAGATCGCCGTCTATGCCAGCGCTCAGGAGGGACTGGTCAGCCTGGAGGAGGATATCGGCAAACAGCTCAAATACACGGAATTCATTGACCTGTACGCGGGACTCGACGATGCGGAGTTTGTCCGCTACCAGGAGGAATATCTGCCGAAAAGTCCGCAAAAGGAGGAAATCATGGGACTCATCGAATTCGGAAGGAAAGAAGGACGGAAAGAAGGAGAGAGAAAAGGAAGGAAAGAAGGACGGAAGGAAGGAGAGGTTCTGACGCTCAACAAGCTGATGACACGCCGTTTCGGAATCGTTCCCGGATGGGCCGAGGAGCGTCTCGGAAAGGCCGAGGAGAGGGACCTTGAAACATGGATTGACCGCGTCCTCGATGCGGGGTCGGTGGAGGAGGTGTTCGGGCAGGCTTCCTGAGACCTGTCTTCGGATTGATCAGGATATGGCCGAAATCAGCATGGTCATCCGCTGCTGCAACGAAGAGCGGCACATCGGCAGACTCCTGACCGGAATCATGCGTCAGACACGCCGTGACCCGGAGATCATCCTCGTGGCGTGGACTCCGGCTGATGCAGTTCCGGGGCACATGCCGCGCCTGTCGCTCGCGCCGGATTGTCAAATCCGGCGGCTGGCAGGTCGGGAAGGGGGGACGAATTTGAAAATTGTTGTACTAGGCGAACAGATAAGTACCCGGGCATAAATTTTCAGGTGGCAGTGGATTCCGGGTCGGGAAAAGTGCCTTTTCCCAGCACCGCCCGGAATGACAGCGTGTGGGAAATCCTGGAAAACTTTCGGCATCCTTCATTTATGGTTCACATTTCTGGCATCCTTCATCCATCGGTTTACACTTTTTTGAGACGAAAAAGTTTG
>JAOZRQ010000930.1 GCA_029940115.1 Desulfobacterales bacterium | reverse complement strand
AAGCTGTGAGCTCGAAGCTGTGAGCTCGAAGCTGTGAGCTCGAAGCTGTAAGCTCGAAGCTGTATGGGAAATCTGTGTACAGGACAAAAAAAGTGATTGTGAAAAGAAATCCGGCTTTTTCTTGCAGTTGGAAAGTCGGCCCGTTTGGGAAAAAGCTTGCCCCCGACGTTTTTTGTCGGGGGCCGGGTTTCCGCCATTCCCAACTTTTTGTCCTGTACTCAGACGGGAAATGCAGCTTAGAGCTTACTGCTTACAGTGAGCAACTGGGGAAAGTCGGTGAATATGCCGCTCACCCCGGCTTTGAGACATTTTTTCAATGAAGTTTCGTCATTCACTGTCCAGACATTGACGTGGAACCCTTTGTCTCTCAGAAGAGAGACCATGTCCGCATCTGTCATCTCCCAACAGAGGTGGTAGGCTTCCGCGCCGAGGTCATGGAGCAGGCCGGCGGGGTCTGGATGGGGCGAATCGGCGATGAGCCCTGTTGTGATATCCGAATTCAATGCCTTGACCTCTCTCAGGTAGCCAAGATTCGACGATGAAATGAGCACACCATCTGTCATCTTCAACTCCTCGACCTGTTCCACCACTTTTTCCACCACCCTGTCATGACCCGGTAATCCGGTCAGGTTTTTTATCTCCACGTCGATCCTGAAGATGGAATTTTTGCTGAACACCAGCGCATCCCATAGTTCCAGAATGGATGTCTCCTTGAAGATTGCCAATTCCTTTTTGTTTATCATGCCCGCTGCGATCTGGCCAAATGGATCTTCTTCGACAAACCATTCCCCGAAGCTTAGGGTTCGCAATTCCGCCAAGGTAAACTGATGGACAAACCACGGCTCTCTTTCAGAGAAGCCCTCCATTTTTCCCACATCGGAGGTTCGGCCCAGCGTGTTGTCATGGACGACCACAGGCTCGCCGTCGGCAGTGAGTTGAACATCAATTTCCCAGACATCCGCGCCGACATTGATGGCCCGTCGAGCCGCGAGAAGCGTGTTTTCCGGTGCAAGAGACCGCGCACCCCGGTGGGCAATGTTCAGCGGGTATTTTTTGATCAATCGAAAGAACATATCATATCATTCCAGCAAGTGTCAAACATTAAACATCACTGATTCTAACGCTTTTTGTATCGGGAAATATGACAACGGATCGGAGGATGAAATGGATGTCCGTCCCGGTCCGCCGTCATGTCTCCGGCATGTTCCGGACCGGGAAAAT
>JAOZRQ010000567.1 GCA_029940115.1 Desulfobacterales bacterium | reverse complement strand
CCGGAGTCTGTCATCCCGACAGTCAGCAGACCGTTCTCCACGACCGTCTCAACCAAGGCGATGATGTTGTCGTCCGCCTCCACCCGGAGGCTCTGCACGGTGCCCTGGGTGACAAACACATTCCTTTTCACAGAACTGTCATATTCTTTTACTCCGACATCATGGTCCCTCCGGATATGGGCTTCCATAAACAGGGCACTGATGTCTGTCTTAATTTTGGGCGGAGGAATTTGAAAATGGTCCGTGACAAAGTCATACTGCTGAGTGATTTCATCCTGTCTGTCAGAACAGAAAGAAAAATACAGGGTTCCGATCCTGATTCCTTTGCTCTGACTTTGCCGGACAGGCTGATCGAATTTAAAAGAGGGCCTGTCTGCTGAAAGGAGCTTTTCCAATGTTTCTCCGTCAATTTCATATCTTAATGGAAAGATTCGTCTTTCTCCTTATGCCGTTCCAAGCTCCTTCTATTCAGATGTCACGCGTGTCAGGCATATCCGGCTTCTTCGTAAAAAACCATCCCAACGGTTCGAATATGGAATGCGGACCGCCATTAAGGGATCCGCCTCTTGAGAGAATCAGGCGCAACAATACAAGAAAGCTTAATGGGGAGCAATGCAGAAACAGGGATTCCAGCAGACTCGACTTTCCGATGTTGTTCGGTCCCACGATCAGATTGTATTTGCTTGTCCCTTGCAGATGAAGGCCGTCAAGCCCTCTGAATCCGGTGATTGTAATATCATCTATCATGTTGTTTGCCTTTCACTTGTGTCTCACTTATGCAATATAATCTTAATCTTGCCCGTGTCCGTTCGATTAAGAGCAAGATTAAGATTACTATTTCCTTCTCAAGTTTCGCACCCCTATGTGAGCCCATTTTTCAAGGGTTTCAGGAGATGGTCGACCTCGAAAATTCACTTTTTGGGCAATGTGAAATCAGGCACTTGCACCCCATCATGACCAAAAATTGAGTCAGACGGACCAGAAATTGACTTGACCATCTGTATTTACTTAAAAATTTGGGTGCGAAACTTGAGAATCTTAATCTTGCCTGTGTCCGTTTGATTGAGAGCAAGAGCAAGATTAAGATTACTATTTCCTTTATCTGTTCTCAACCTGAGGCTGCTCCTCCCGATGTTCAACTACGATGGAATGCGTCAGAAGCGCTTCTCCGCCATATTCAAAGACGATTTCAAGGATGCCGGGACTCGGAATAAGAAATCCGCCCATGCGAATGAGCACTCTGGAACGGGGTCTCCCTCCGAATGCTATTCGGACGGCGGCTTAGGCATAGTCGCTTTGTCCTCCGTCGAGGCGTTTGCTTCCATTCACCGCAACCGTCAATTCTTCGTAAAGACTCATCATTTCTTTCCCGGACCCGGACAATTCAGCCAGCTCAACTTCTTCCTCCAGAGAATCCCTGATGCTCACTTCCAATTCGTCAAAGAGGGAATCCACTTCCTCAATGGCCAACCCATTTTTCCAAAGCAACCAGGCAATGCTGCAAATCATCTTTGAATCTGTCTTAAAATATTTTATCATAAGCCTGACCGGATTTTCAATATCCTCTTTGAACAGCGAAGGGGCAACCCCGACACATTGCTCCAACACCCTGAGAGAAGATGAATTCACATCAATCCTTTTCATTGACCATATATGATAGGCTGAATCAAAAAGGAGAAACCAGAGTTCTTTTGCCGAATCTGAACATAAGCTCTTCTCAGGATTGTCAACTGTCCATAAAATCGCTCCTGTGCCGACACGGATCAGCAATTGGCTCGGATAACACGCTGTAATGTCATTTGACGGCATTTTATGAAGGGCCCTGCTTCGCTGATATTGCAACAACTTCCAGTCTTCTGAAAATTCTCTCAGAGGATCCTGTGTCTGAGCCAAAATCCGGCCGATGTTGTAGGATATCCAATTCAGGGCGCCTTGCAAGTGAGGATTGCAGACATGGTCAACAAAAGGATCTCGCTTCGATATCAGGTCTGTGAACCAATTCCAAAGTTTCTGAGTTTGTGCGGATTCCTCTCCTGAATCATCATCCGTTCCATATTTATTGTCTCGGCTTGACAGTGATTCGTCTATCAGCAACGCACTCAGATAATATTGCATACTATCGCCTCGAAGAACAGGAAGTCCTTGTTTCAAAAGTCGCTTGGTTTCGGAATCCTCCTCGCCATCTCCGATGCTGTCTTCCTGAAATTTCCAAGCATTCTGCATCAGTTCCCAAGGATCACATTTTCCAGCCAGCTTTTCAGCAAGAATGTCAATGGCACATCCTGTGAGAGACCATTCCCCTTTCTCGCCTCTTTCATGCTCCCGAATCAATTCTCCGACATGCTGACGAATGAGCAAGGCAGTAAACGCCGCAGATATGATTTTGCCGTCAGGTTTCTGAAGAACAGCTTCAAAAGCATTGTGAAACCATTCGGGGAGTTCCTGTTCTTTCAAGTCTTTCAAGCTGTCAGGATCGTTCTTATTGACAGCTTCAAAAATTTTTTCCGCAAACGTGAATGCGGCCATCACCCCATAAAGAGCCGCTGTATTCCTCTCGTCAACCCATTTGCCGTGCTCATCAAAAACCGGAGATGACTCCCTGACCAGTCTCAAAATGGCTTGCTGTTCCTGCTCCAAATGGGAATATGCGAGGGCAAGCGATTTGATGCGTGGAAGCGGAAGACTCTCCAACGATCCGATCCAAGCTTTGAAATCAAGCTTGGATAATATTTTAAGTGGGACATAGGAAACAAATCTGTGGGGAAAAAAAAGGTGCTGGGAATCCCAAACATGAAAAGGATTATCCGTATTCTGCCACTCGGCCTGTTCAAATTCCATGTCAGAAAGGTCTGTGGGGTCGGTTATAGGAATGAAATAAGAGCGCATGTCTCTTTTTGATGATACCTCAGACAGTGCGGCAAGCCACTTGGCTTTTGTTTTTTCGGATTCATGCAATGTTTTTTCAAAGGCTTCCTCAAAGGATGGCCAGAACTGAACGACGACTTCAAAGCATGAGAACGCCAGATTCATCTGATCCAGGTTGGGATCATTTTTCGCAAGCTCAAGTGCGACAACTCTGCCGAAAAGACACCCGGCTACATTCTTTTCCATCCCATCCGGTCTGATAGGCTCTTGGAGAAGATCAATCATGGCTCCACGCAGTTCTGGGCGAATGGATAATACATGGTCTTCAAAAAAATCTGACGAATTTTTTCTTGTCTGAATGAACAACGGTTCTGGATAAACATCTTCCGACGTGGGAACTGGACGGGATGTGTCGAGCGGGCCAAATTCTTCAGCCACATACTTCCTCCACCATTCGGCAATCGCCTTTTCCAGCCTCTCTTTGTCAGACATTCCGTCAATGTAGTCCTCCGCCTGTTTTCCACGTTTGTTTTGGTGAATCAGAAATGTGTTTGCTGATTTGAGACGTTCATCAATCATCTTTTTCCTCTCCTGACAGGTTCACAACCTAATTTAGTCCATAATTCCATAAAGAAAGCCCCGGCATTTGTGATCTTTGCATCCCATCCCAAACTTACCGCGTTCAAGGCCGCGTCACGTCCGCCGACATCCGATCCGAAGTGCCACAGCACATTATCCACATCCATAAAGAATTGATAAATTCGTCCTGAATTGGAATAAGGTGATGTAGTCTCGGACAACGATGCCAGTCAGCCAGAAACGGAACAGTCTGAAAATCCGAATCAATGAGGGTCGTCAGGTTGGGCCACACAGGTTCCTCGGAGAGTGGGGCAAGTTTGAATCCTCTTGGGTTTTTACCTTTCGGGTTCAATTCCAAAGCCTCCCCTCGACGACAAGCCTCGTACCATTTGATTGCCTCATCAGCGGGGACCTGAAACCGTTGCAAGCTTACCGAGTGATCTCCTCGTCTGTCCAATTCTTTGTGGATGGCCTCAGTTTCTGATGGCGGCATACTCTCTTTGGGGAACAATTCAACCATGCCAAAGACAAGGGAACCCTCTCCTGCCGATCCGTCCCAATCCCATGCCAAATGAATGATAGCTTGGCCATAATCCATCCTCATGTTTCTTTGGGGATCAATAATCATGTTCTCTTTTTGAATAGGCATTTTCAAATTCCTTTCGCCTTAATCGCTTGCATATTGATTTGTTGATTTAGCGTATCACACTGATGAAATCAGTCATATTGGCAGATCATATCCAGCTTGTCAAGCGTCAAGCGCGATCTGCCGAAGGGCCTCGACGGGCTGGTTTGAAAATCCTCCGGCGAGACAGGCGCACACGTTAAAGTCTATGGGATTTGATCCATTTCAATACCGGTTCCGATGAAATAATATAATAAACATTTTTGGAT
>JAOZRQ010000566.1:277-4359 GCA_029940115.1 Desulfobacterales bacterium | reverse complement strand
CAATTTTCCCATTAACAGAACAAAAAAGTTTATTAGGGACTCGGAAAAAACGCATCATCCCATGAGAATTCTCAGGGGAGTGCTGAAATGAGCCCCTAGGCGATATTTTAGCCCGCTGAAACGCTAAAATATCGCCTAGGGGCGCCCGTCATGGTTCGGATTTGCCAATCCGAACCGGGCAGGAGAGGCTGGCTCGCGGGGGATTGCCAAATCCCCCGCCCCATCATGGTTCGGATTTGCCAATCCGAACCGAGCAGGAGGAACAGGCTCGCGGGGGATTGCCAAATCCCCCGGCCCGTCATGGTTCGGATTTGCCAATCCGAACCGAGCAGGAGGGCTTGCGGGGAATTGGCCAGAAATTTCATCTTGCATTGCAACATCATCAGGATGCCGGTTATATTCTTGAACATTCCAGGGACAACCCGGACGACTGGTTCCGTGTCAGCACCGGAACTTCAACCCAGTTCAGCGACACCCCGCTGAATCCTGAGACCACCTATTATTTTCGGGTCAGTGCATACAATGCCCACGGATCATCCGACTGGTCCCAGGCTGCAAGCGCGGAAACCCCCGGCGGCCCCGCAGTTGAACTCCCCACCGTGGCGACTCTGGGACACAGGGTCACCAGCGTCACAACCGCCGAACTCACCGGCCAGGTCGCTTCAGACGGGGGCGGCACGATAACCGAACGGGGAATGGAGATAGAGGGGCTGGACAAATACAGGGCCGACACTGCCGGAACCGGAAACTTCACGGTCACAGTGTCGGGACCGGATTTCCAAAGCAATGCCTACCAATACCGTGCGTACGCCGTCAACAGCGCGGGAACCGGTTACGGCGAATATCATCAGATGGAAACCGGCGGCGGCATCCACCTGTATCAGTCCCGTTATTCAAACAACCAGTTGAACGAGCAGTTCTACTATTACTGCACAACAGAGCCTTGCGGCGCATTTGATGCACAGGCCATCCGCTCGGGAAATTACGAACGCTGGTATATAAACGGTCAGATAAAAGAACAGGGCAGATACGACAATGGAAAGAAAACCGGAACCTGGAAGGCGTATTATGAGGACGGCACTCCGAAAAGTGAAACCGCCTATTCCGATGACGTGTTTCACGGGAGTTATAAGAGATGGCATGAAAACGGGCAAATGGAAATCGAGGGGCAATATGAGCATGGAAAGACAACCGGAACCTGGAAGGAGTATTACGAGAACGCCACGCCCAAAAGCGAAAGCACCTATTCCGATGACGTGTTCCACGGAGTTTACAAGGGATGGTATGGAAACGGCGGAATGAAAATCCGGGGTCAGTATGAGCAGGGGGACAAGCAGGGGACATGGACCGAATATGATCTGAGCGGCCTCAAAACCGCCGAAAGGTTCTATGCAAACAACCGGGTCACCCGTGAAATGCTTTGGGATTACTACACAAATCACGAGTTGGAGAAAGAAACATCTCTGGTGTATGAGGATGGAAACACTGACAAAACCGTGGTCCGTTTTTTGGTATAACGGCCAAAAAAGGTCCGAATTTTCTTATGTCAATGATGCGCTGCAAGGTTCATATACCGAATGGAATCTAAGCGGAACCATTGCTGACAAGGGCGAGTACCAGGACGGCAAGCTTCACGGCAGCCGCATCTGGCGGGTGGATGGCATATATACGGCGCAATACAGGCTCGGCAAGCTCCACGGCAAATATGTGAAGGAAACTGAAGATATATGAATCCCACTTCAAGGAAGGCATACGTCACGGTTCCTATACATCTTATGACGATGAGGAGAATCGTGATGTTGAGGGAGAGTACAAAAATGGGGTGCGGGACGGCGAATGGACATGGTTTCATAAAAATGGGCAAAAAAAACAGGGGGGAAATTATGACAACATGAAAGACGGCCTCTGGACATGGTGGGACAATAAAGGCGTCATTACCCGAACAGCAGGCTATGCCTATGATGAACTTCATGGCGAGAGAATTCGATATGCCGGCGGAAAAAAGTGGGAACTGTTTACCTATGAATACGGGATTCTTGACGGGCCGGCTTCCAGGGTGGCTTCCGCTTTGCAAGGCGGCTATGAAATGAGCTACAAGAACGGACGCCGCCACGGCTCTTATCGTAGCTGGTATAATAGATCCCGGACTTCCGGCCGCTACCAAAATGGGCTGAAAACCGGCCAATGGACGAGTGAGTCTGGAAAAGGTACCGAAAATACCAGCACTTACAGTTACGGCAAGCTTAACGGCCCTTACAAGCGTCTGACCTGCGATGTGAGAAACCCGGGCGATCTGCCCCTGGAAAACGTGAAAGTGGCGTTTTACATCGGCAATCCCGAGGGCCCCGGGGAAGAGGAGCCGGATCCGATTGAGGACCCGGAAATGCCTGAAACGCCGGACTTTGATGACATTGAGGATCCCGAGGCCCCGCCCCTGCCGGACCCGGAAGGGGACCCGGCTCCGGAAACCCGCAGGGCTGAAAAACGCACAGAACAGGCGGAGACAGCAGGTGCCGCAAGCCGCAGGAAAGCAAGGGAGGATGATGCCATCCTCATCGGCACGGCAACAGTGGAAGGCATTCTCAGGGCAGGCACGACAGGCAGTGCGTCGCTGACCTGGACACCGGATGAGTATTCGGCAGTCGCCATTTTCGCTGTTGCCGACCCGGACGGCGAGATTGCCGAAACCGTCGAGGATGACAACATGGGCTACGGATATCCCTTGAAGGCTGATCTGGAACTGATCCACTGCGAACCCAAGAGACTGCCGGACGGCACAGTGGACATGGTCACGCTGGTGAGAAACAACAGCAGGTTTTACGCCATGGATTACGGGCTGACCTTTTATGCTGATGACATGGCGACTGAGGAGACAGATGACGCTGAACCGGACAGCAGAAGGGGTGCCGAGGACGTGAATCCGCTTCAGCAGATTGTCAGCTTTGCCGGGCCCCCGGTCATGCCGGGCATGACGGCTGAAATCGTCTATCCGCTGGATCCGGGATCCGAGTTCTTCTCCAAAAACCCGCGGATCGTGGTGACGCTGGGACCGGATGACCGGGTGCGGAAAACTGATGACGGGGTGCTGCCCTGGGCCGCGTTCAGCCTTGAGACCGAGGAATTCAACGGCATTGCCGTCTCCGGAAGAATCACGGATTCGGAAGGCGCCGGCATCGAAGGGATTCAGGTGACAGGAACCAACGAAGGCGGAGAGACCGTGACCGATTCCCTCGGCAATTACGCCCTGAACGTGGAACCCGGGTGGAGCGGGACTGTGACACCTTCAGAATCCGGCTTCGCATTCACGCCCGCATCCTCGGATCACACCGATGTCAGGGAAGATCAGTTCAGCCAGGATTTTCTCATTGCATCTGAGAATCACGCGCCTCTGGCGGATGCCGGAGCGGATCAGTCTGTGTTCCAGGGGAAAACTGTGACACTCGACGGCTCAGGCTCCTCGGACCCTGATCCGGAGGACACGCTCTCTTATGAGTGGACCCAGATTGGCGGGACTGCTGTGATCCTCTCGGACCCGAAAGCTGTCCGGCCCGGACTCACCGCTGTCCTGAGCAGTGATCCCCTGGTCTTCAGACTCACGGTGACGGATGCCCAGGGGCTTTCTGACGAGGATGAGGTCAGCGTGACGACCCGGGCGCTCAGGGAACATCACAGCGCGGACTGCAACCCCCGGGACAACGTGATCACGCTCTCCGAGCTTCTCCGGGTGATCCAACTGTACAACGTCGGGGAGCATCGGTGCGCCCCGGGTTCTGAGGACGGCTACGCGGCCGGCCACGGCGACCCGTCGTGCGAGCCGCACACCTCGGACTACAACCCCACGGACTGGAAGATCAGTTTGAGCGAGCTGCTCCGAGTGATCCAGATATACGCATCCTCCGGGTATGAGAGTGATCCCGAGGGTGAGGATGGGTTCGGGATTGCTCCGTGACTGTGATTAAATGAAGTTGATGCTCGCGGGGGCTTCGGCGTGAGCTCAGTCGAACGATTGCCAAATCCCCCGCACCACGATGCTCGCGGGGGCTTCGGCGTGAGCTCAGTCGAACGATTGCCAAATCCCCCGC
>JAOZRQ010000566.1:0-177 GCA_029940115.1 Desulfobacterales bacterium | reverse complement strand
ACCACGATGCTCGCGGGGGATTGCCAGACCAGACCTGCGAGGTTTCAAAAACCTCGCAGGTCTATGCACAGCAGGTCTCTGCACAGATATATATGAGGAGACACAAATCATGGAACAGACAAGAGACTGGGCAGTCGAGCCCCTTGTCCCCGATGAGGTTTACACGGACAGGGAGGA
>JAOZRQ010000101.1 GCA_029940115.1 Desulfobacterales bacterium | reverse complement strand
ATCCTGTGAATCCTGGTTCAGACAGTGGGGACAAAAGTTGTCTGCCAAAAACTGGGACATAAGTTTTCACACCAAGGCAAAAAAATGGTGGAAGATGGCGCGTGGGCAACAATCAAACCTGAACCTTACAGCAACAACAAACCAAGCAACAAACATTGCAGAAACTAAATTTGATTTACATGGGAGGATATGATGGAGTGTAAGAAGGAACAGAACCTCAGCTCATGCAATTGTACCTACGATCCATGTCCAAGAAAGGGGATCTGCTGTGAATGTCTCAGCTATCATCTGAAAAGCCGTCAGCTTCCGGGATGTTGCTTTCCCGATGATGCCGAACGGACCTATGACCGCTCCTTTGACCACTTCGCCCGTCTAATCAAGGAAAAAAGGGTCTGAGAAGTGAGTTTGTAGTTCCGCCTTCAGGCGGTGTGAGACCGCCGAGAGGCGGAACTACGAACTGGGGCCTTTCCACCAAGACAAATCGAGCGTCCGCTTGGCCGCCCGCCCCTTTTTGCCCAGTTTGTCAAAGAACTGGTATCCGGTCTCCTTTTCCACGTCCCTGACCGACATGGCATAATGCCACAAGTTGCCAGCTTTGACATCGGTGTTGGGAAGGATGAAGCCGATGGATTTTTTATGTTTGAAGGAGTAAACGACTTTGTAGAAGCTTTTCGGAATGGGAATGCCATGGACACGCTTGGACCGCAGATGATACAAAGGCCCGGTGACAACAGCCAGCTTGCCCTTGGTACAGGTCCATCTGCGCACGAGAGCCTCCAGCGCGCCCCATGCCTGACGATTCAGTTTGGGGTCCTGAAGCGAGATGTTTGCCATGGAGAAGGTTTCAGAGTTGCTTTTCACACTGAAGTCAATGGCCGCGCTCGGCGCGAGATGGCCTTTGTCATACCCTGTGTTCGTGAAATCTTCAGGTTTCACCCGATATGCTTGGGGGATATCCGGGTCAGCGTAAAAGCGCACCCCCCTGTCAACATCCACCCCCACGGACTTTTTCGATATGACATACGCGGCCCATAACGCGCACCTCCGTTCAAGGCTGAATCCGAGACTGTAGCCGTCCCGATCCAGCACAACATCCGTCTGGCACGGCTCGCCCAGCTTCTTATGGTTTCTGAGGGGAAACCACCATGTATAGATTTTGTGTCGGTTGGGCCAGAGATGGGTCCCCACCACATAATGACAAATCACGCCGGCGGCAAAGGAGAACGCGATCACTCCGATTAACATGATATCTGCTGAATCCATATAATAAACCTATTCTTTTGATGATCAAGTTTTTCTGGGGCTCTGGGCACTGGGCTCTCGGTTCGTTCATAATTAATTAGGAGGTTCTGGGCACTGGGCTCTCGGTTCGTTCATAATTAGGAGATGCATCCAGAACCTAGCGGCAAAAAAACTTGATAATCAGGTATTCAGGCGTATTTGTCAGTTGGGAGTGCGAAACTCGGTTTCTGATCCCCGGATATCTGAGAACTGACTTCCGAATCGGCATGACGGGAGGCTTCGGGTTCCGTTGCCGAGAATGCCCGCACAATGAGGACAGAGCGTCCGGTGGCAATCGGAGTTTCCAGACAGGCGGACTTTTTTGGATTTTGGCCCACTGAATGCGTGGCAACCTGTTGATATCATTGGATCTGGCCATCTTGATGCCTGACTCCAAAATTCCAGTATGATCAATGGGTTACAAAAAAGCCATGTTTTTTGCCCGACTTTCGGACCCGGCAATGTGGCCCCAGACGCCTATCTTGAAAGAATTTGGGGCAAGCAGCGGTGGGCCAAAAGGCGGCTAGGCAAAATTGGCTGATTTAGACGCCCTACCCTTAACCCTTCATTCTTAACCCTTAACCTAGGGCATCTAAAAACGCCAGTTTTCAGCCATGTTTTTTGCCCGACTTTCGGACCCGGCAATGTGGCCATAGACGCCTATCTTGAAAGAATTTGGGGCAAGCAGCGGTGGGCCAAAAGGCGGCTAGGCAAAATTGGCTGATTTAGACGCCCTACCCCTTAACCCTTAACCTTAACCCTTAACCCTTAACCCTTAACCCTTAACCCTTAACCCTTCATCCTTTACTCCGTGACAACCACCTTGTTGTACAATTCCCGCGCTTTGTTGACGGCTGCGTTGGAAGCATTTTTCACCTTGTTTTTCGTCTTAAACCAGTACAGGCTGGTTTTTCCCTTAAAGCCGAGCAGTTTATCCCCTTCCTTCAGAGGGGTTCCGCTTTCGCCCACCGTTTCAAGCATCAGCTTCCCTTCTGACACATAAAAGACCACATTGTCCCTGATCAGATCCGCGTGTTCGTTCTGGACAAATATTTTCGCGATGACCATGTTGTCAGGGCCCGGGTTCTGAGAGGATATGCTGCCGATTTCAAAATCACTGGCATAGACACCCTTGTCCGTGATCTCCGGCTTCTTTTCAAATACCACATAGAACATTTTTTGAAACACAGGGATATCCCTCACGTTTTCCATTGTCAGTGGTGAACAGGCCATCATCACCATGACAGGGAAGAACGCCAGAACAAGGACAAATCGTTTCATACGGAATCTCCTTTTTTTGAAAGTCATACCATATTATGTGCAAGTGGGCCTTGCACCCATACGCATCAAGCTGAGACCGAACCTGTCTTTTCGGGAGCCCCCGAATGGCGGCCACAGACGGAAGGCCGCGCCGGACTGGGGTTCGGGATTCGTGCCAGTCCTTAGCTTGATGCATATGGCCTTGCACCCTCCTTGCATGTCAAGACACTATAGCAAAAGAAATTGGGAAGTCAATCAGTTTCTTTCCCATCCCAGAACTTTTTGTCCTGTAAAGGACAAAAAACCCGGCTTTTTCTTGCAGTTGGGAAGTCTGCCCGTTTGGGAAAAAGCCGGATTTCTCGCCCATCCGACTTATTGTCCTGAGCCTGTACACAGAGGAATGACAGAAAAAAACCTGATGATCAAGTCTCAGGATCGGATTTCTGAAAAAATCGATTTTTCGGTTCGGATTTCTCAATCTGAACCGAACACTCCTCGTGTCCGCTCCGCCGCCTTACAAAAAAAGCGGACAAAGGCTCTGCCAGCAAGTCTGATGAGACCATCGGGCTTTTTTGAAAAAACGCCTTGCTTTCACAAAAAAAGCGGGCAAAGGCTCTGTCAGCAGGTCTGATGGTCTTCGTTGGGGCTTGGATTGGCAAATCCAAGCCCGCCGCCGGATTTGGCAATCCCGCGGGAGCAGTGTGTGGCGGATGACCGAAACGAAGATCAAGGCCGATGATGAGATGTCGCACAACTGAATCCGAACCTAGCTTGTATCCATTGGCCAGTGACGCTTGGTTCGGGGAGAGCGGCGCAGCTTGACAGCATCTTGCGCTGGCCTCATTTCGGGCCGTTGACCGTATGTGGTGAAATTTTTTTCCTTTTATATGTTTGTCAATTCTGATAATGTCACTCATGGCAAATTTGAACCGCAGATTTCACAGATTCATCAGATCAAAGCTGAAATGAAGTTTCAAATTATCGGAGGTTCGGAATGCTTTCATATCACGGCACATCTTTCGCTCACGCCAGTTACATGTCACAGGGCAATATTTCGGTGACCAGGGGCGGAGGTGAGTTTGGCAGAGGCTTTTACACACAGAATTCCCGGGTGAATGCCGCGAGATGGGCGCTGACCCGCTATCCCAACCCGGCGATTCTGGAAATCGGAATTCCGGATCACCTCTATGACAGTTTTCATATCGTACGTCTTGATCTGATGAAAGCCCGAAAACTTGTGCAAAGGCTGAGAAGCACAAACAAGACAAACACTTATGTCCGAAAATGTGATGTCATCGAGGGGCCTTTGGTCGGTTCCCCTCAACACACGCAATACAAATTTGAGTCTGACAACGCCCAGGATGTCCTGAACGGGTCAGAAGCCAATCGGGAGGTGACGGCAATATGACACAGACACAACATTGGCTCCATTCCCTGTGCCGAAAAAATGTCGGAGACGGAATGGGGTGGTATGCCCCAGTCGAACTTGGGGACTCACAGCAGGCCCCCGGCTACGCCATCCCCACAGACGAGACCGGTTCGGCATTCAAAAATTATCTCGTCGAGGTCAGGGTGTCAGTCGCGGGGCGGATGCCGGAATGGCTGGATTGCCGGCTGATCCGAACCGGCAGACGGGAGTTTCTCCTCAGTCTAAGGGACGGGATCAGATTCAGGGAACGTCGGGTCTTTCCGACCCACAGGACTCTGGCCTACATGGGAAGGTTCGGACATCCGGATTTTGCCCATCCCCTTTTGGAGGTGGGGCCGGAATCTCCGGATCAGACAGAACGCCTTTTCAATGAAAGGGGGATGATCATCATCGGATGTGATCCGTTTCGGCACTATGACGGAATCATGACGCCGTCATCGGACATGGACATGCGGCCGGCTGATTTTGCGGAATGTGACCATGACTTTTTGGAAAGAATCGAGGCAAGCCAGCAGGAGGTGATCCGATGAGAGTGAAAAGGCTGGCAATCAGACGGAGAACGCCGGACACAGACAACGATGGTCTGCCGGACGGCCTTGAGACCAACGCACAGGAACCATTGCAGTGATGCCCCTGATGCGGAGAAGATCCCTCGGGTGGTCGAGGTGATACAGAACAAGTTGACAAAGGGAGTCATTTATGTTCCGAAAATCGTCGTCCCTGATGATCACAATCTTTCTGGCAGGGCAGATCGGTCTGACATCTGGCCCGGTCATGGCAGGAAGTTCGACAGATTACATCAGAAAGGCGTGTCCGAGGGAGTTTGACCTTCACAAAGCCACAGTCACCATCGGGCTTTTTTGAAAAAACGCCTTACTTTCATAAAAAAAGCGGGCAAAGGCTCTGTCAGCAGGTCTGATGGTCTTCGTTTGGGCCACACTTCGCTCGGCTTGGATTGGCAAATCCAAGCCCGCCGCCGGATTTGGCAATCCCGCGGGAGCAGCGTGTGGCGGATGACCGAAACGAAGATCAAGGCCGATGATGAGACCTTCAGGGCTTTTTTGAAAAAACACAAAAAAAGCGGGCAAAGGCCCTGTCAGCAGGTCTGATGAAACCATCGAGGCTTTTCAAAAAAACGCTTTACTTTTACAAAGAAATCTGGTAAAAAGTTTGCCAATAGGTCTGATGATGCGGGAATAGATAAAAGCTTCTGTGTACAGGACAAAAAAATGCCTGAGCCAAGAAACCCGGCTTCTTCTTGCGGTCGGGAGGTCGGTCAGTCTGGAAAAAAGCCGGGTTTCCCGCCTGTTTCCAACTTTTTGTCCTGTACACAGTAAAAGCTTATGGAAATGATAAAGCGTTGCATTGAGCATTGTTCAAGAGATTTGAATATGAATCTCGGATGGGCGCATTCACAAATTGGGGGATCGTTCTTTCATTGTCCCGCAGGGACTTGTGAACGATCCCCCAACTTGCGAATGCGCCCAAGCAGAGACTTGTGAAATATGTCGGGACACTGGATCCCCGGGCCCAATTTCACAGGCGATGTGAAGATAGCGAACAAGGCTTTCTTTGACGATATCTTGCAATTGTCCGACTCCTGATTATACAGAAAAAAAATAATAAACGCCAATGAAACAAAAACAATCAATAGCCATAGTCGGCATGGCCGGTGTATTTCCTGGCGCGCCCGACCTTGACACATTCTGGCAGAACATGGTCAACAAGATCAATTCGACCGAAGAAGTGCCACATGACCGGTGGATCGTCCCGCCGGAGGCGATGTATGATCCGATACCCAAGCCGGACAAGGCATTCTCCACACGGGCCTGTCTGATACGGGAATTTGCATTCGATCCGGAAGGGATCCGTCTTGGCAGCGAGTTGTTGGGGGAACTGGATCCGCTTTATCATCTGGTCCTCCATGCTGGCAGAGACGCGTGGGCCGACTGCGTGACCGCCTCCTTGGATAAGACCCGGGTGGGCGTGATCCTCGCTGCGATTGCCCTTCCCACAGATGCTTCTTCCGCAATCACGAGGGAGATTTTAGGGAACTTGGAAGCTGAAAGCTCGAAACCTTGTCCCCGACCTTTTTTATCGGGGATCAAGGCTCGGATTTCCAGAGAGCAGGCGCTCGGTTCACGGGTGACGAGCTTTCCGGGTGCGATTCTGGCCAAGGGGCTGGGGCTTGGTGGCGGAAGTTTGACGCTTGATGCCGCGTGCGCCTCATCCCTTTATGCGGTGAAGCTGGCCTGCGACGAGCTTCATGCCCATCGGGCCGACGCGATGCTGGCTGGCGGCGTTTCACGGCCCGAATGCCTTTACACCCAAGTTGGTTTCAGCCAGTTGCGCGCCTTGTCTCCCTCGGGGGCATGCTCCCCCTTTGATGAAAACGCGGATGGCTTGGTGGTCGGAGAGGGCGTGGGCATCGTGGTGCTGAAGCGGTTGGCAGATGCCCTGCGTGACGGCGATACCATTTACGGCCTGATTCGCGGCGTCGGACTCTCCAATGACATGCGGGGGAACCTCCTTGCGCCGGAAACAAGGGGCCAGGTCCGTGCCATGAAAGACGCCTACGAATCTGCGGGATGGTCCCCCTTTGACATTGATCTCATCGAATGTCACGGCGCGGGCACCCCGGTGGGAGATGCCACTGAGCTGCACAGTCTGAGAACTCTATGGGAGGACTTTGGCTGGTCCCCGGATCATCCGGGACTTCCCCCGGGGCGATGCGCCATCGGATCCGTCAAGTCCATGATCGGCCACCTGCTCACTGGGGCCGGCGCGGCCGGGTTGATAAAGATCCTCCTCGGATTAAATCACAAGATACTGCCGCCATCCCTCAACTTTCACCAAGCCCCGGAAGGAAGCCCCTTAAACCATGGCCCGTTTCGGGTTCAGACCGAACCGGAACCATGGCGCAAAAGAGATGCGGAGACCCCGCGGCGTGCCGCAGTCAGCGCGTTTGGCTTCGGCGGCATCAACGCGCACCTGCTCATCGAAGAATGTCCATTGAAGAAAGAAGATGATTCGTCAGCTATCCCCTCATCTCTCACCCTCTCTCATCCCCCACCCATCGCCATCGTCGGCATGGATGCGGTTTTCGGTGAGTTGAAATCCTTGAGGGATTTTCAGGAGACGGTTTTCAGAGGGGAGTCTGCCATCAGAAAGCGGCCGGCGACCCGGTGGAAAGGGGCTGATGACATTGCGGATCACTACCTCAGCGGAGCGGGTGTCTATGGCGGCTATATGAAGGATATTTCCGTGTGCATCGGAGAATTTCATATCCCGCCGAATGAGATCCCGGATATCCTTCCCCAACAGTTGCTGATGCTGAAAGTATCGGCACAGGCGATGCAGGACGCGGGGCTTCCGCTTAGAAAAGAACGCCCGCGCATGGGTGTCATCATCGGCATCGAATTTGATTTTGAGGCGACGAACTTTCATCTGCGATGGAACCTTTACAATGATGTTCAGACATGGCGGACAGAATTCGGCCTGGATGATGGGCAGGCAGCCATCCGGCTCGAGTCCCTGAGAGACGCATGCGGCCCTCCGCTGACCCCGGCGCGGACCGTAGGCGCGCTCGGCGGCATCGTGGCCAGCCGGATCGCGAGGGAATTCCGTTTCGGCGGCCCGAGCTTTGTGGTCTCGGCTGAGTCGGCCTCCGGGATCAGCGCGCTTGAAATCGGCGTGAGATCCCTTCAGCAGCATGAGACGGACGCCATTCTTGTGGCCGCGGTGGACCTTGCCGGAGACATCCGGAATGTCATCACCACGAGCTACAGCAGGGCATTCTCGAAAACGAAAACCGTCCACCCCTTGGATCCATCCGCAGACGGCACCCTGCCCGGGGAGGGAGCCGCCGCGCTGGTCCTCAAACGGCTGGATGATGCCGTACAGGGCGGGGACAGAATATATGCGGTGGTCAAGGGAATCGGAAAGGCATCCGGAAGCGGAACAGAAGCCTGCATCCTTTCGCTGGATCGGGCGTTCCGGGATGCGGAGCTCCCCTCCGAGTCTGTCAGCTATGTGGAAATCAACGGGAGCGGGGATCCGCTGGAGGATCGGACCGAATCAGACGCGCTTCGGGAATTTTTCCGTAGCAAAACAGATCACTCGGATCAAATTGCCAAATCCGACCTGCCGGATGTGGCGGAACAGAAGGGGGAAGGTGCCGAGGAATCGGAAGCGTTTCGCGCCATCGGCACTCTCAAACCGATCATTGGCCACACCGGAGCATCAGCAGGACTCGCGGCTGTGGTGAAAACCGCGCTGTGTCTCTACCACGAGATCGTCCCGCCTGCATCCCCCTTGCCCCTTGCCCCTTGCCCCTTGCCCCTTTGCCACCTTCCCGCGTATGCCCAGTTCTGGTTCAGGGACCAAGAGGAGGGCCCCAGACGAGCCTGTGTGGGAAGCATGACGACAGACGAAAACTGCTCGCATGTGATACTCGAAGGCGTTGACTACCCCTCTGTTGAACAGATCCCAGAACGCGTGGAAAGGGAGAGAAGGCGACCATTGGGATTCCCCCCCTTTGGACTGTTCGTCATCGAAGGGGATACCAAAGCCGATCTTCTAAAGGGCTTGGAAACGCTTCAAGCCTCAATCGCCGATCCCGAGAGGCCGATTGACCTTGTTGCCCGGGAATTCTGCGATGCAGTCAGGACAACGCCCCTGACCACAGATCCCGAGAGGCCGATTGACCTTGTTGCCCGGGAATGGCACTTGAAAAACCGGACCGGTCATCGCAGAAAATATGCGGTCTCCATCGTCGCAGGGGATATCTCCCGACTTCAGACACGAATCTCGGAGGCTATGAATGCGGTTTCATCCGACACCCATAGAAGAATGGCCGACCTCTCCTCCGTCAAAGGCAAACCCCCCTCCGAGGGGGGCCAGGGAGGGGTCAGCCATTCCCCGCATCCATTCGGCGGATCCGGTGAAATCGCGTTTGTATTTCCTGGATCCGGCAACCATTATGTGGGCATGGGCAGAGGGGTCGGGGTGTATTGGCCTGAAGTCCTCCGCGAGATGGATGCGGAAACCTCCCGGCTGAAAACCCAGATGATTCCCGAGTGTTATGTCCCTTGGAGATCCTCATGGGAGCCGGGGTGGGAACAGGACGCGCATGAAAAGATCGTCTCGGATCCGTTGCACATGATCTTCGGACAGGTGGTTCATGGGGGCATGATGACCCGGCTGGTCCGGCGATTTCTCGTCGAACCGGATGCGGTGATTGGCTACAGTCTCGGTGAATCCGCCGGGCTTTTCGCCACCGGCGCGTGGCCTGAACGAGGGGAGATGCTCAAAAGAATGCTCGAGACCAACCTGTTCAGCACCGAGCTGGCCGGGCCCTGCCATGCGGCCCGAAACGCTTGGGACATCCCGGTGGATGAGGCGGTGGGCTGGCGAGTCGCGGTGGTGAACCGTCCCGGGGATGAGGTACGAAAAGTCATCGAAAAAAGGCCTTTCGCCCGCCTGCTCATCGTCAACACGCCGGAGGAATGCGTCATCGGAGGCAGAGAAGATCAGGTTCAAGGGGTCATCAAGGCCCTCGGGTGCGAGGCGGTTTTCCTCGAAGGCGTGGTCACGGTTCATTGCGACGCGGCCTTGCCGGTTGCAGATGCGTATAAGGCCCTGCACATCTTCCCCACCACGCCGATACCTCGGATCCGCTTTTATAGCTGTGCCATGGGACGTTCCTACGAATTGACCAGTGAGAACGCGGCATCCTCCATTCTCCAGCAGGCGGTTTCCGGATTTGATTTTACCGCGACCATCCAGCAGGCTTATGCAGACGGCGTGAGAATCTTTCTTGAGATGGGCCCTCAGGCCTCTTGCACCCGAATGATCAGGAGAATACTCCATCAAACGCCCCATCTTGCCGTCTCCGCAGATGTCCGGGGCGAGGATGACTACCTGACCATTCTGAAATTCTTGGGCGACCTGAGTGCCGAGAGGGTTCCGGTTAATCTGGACCCCTTATACGGAGATGACGCATACCCGCCGACACTCATCGCACCGCAGAAAGCGGCATCCAAGAAGGAGATCACCATACCTATTGGCGGGGTTAGGGGTCGGGGGTTAGGGGTCAGGGGCTGGGGGGCAACGGGCAACGGACAACCCACAATCCACAATGGGCAACGGGCAACGGACAATCCACAATCCACAACGGGCAACGGGCAACCCACCATCCACAATGGGCAACGGGCAACGGGCAACCCACCATCCACAACGGGCAACGGGCAACGGGCAGGGGGGCACGGGCAACCCACCATCCACAATGGGCAACGGGCAACGGACAACGGACAATCTCCAACCTCCAACCTCCAACCGACCTTCTCCCCGTTTTCTGGACTGATCGAACCGGCGACGAAAGCCATGGAAGCGACATCGGACGCACATCGGATGTTCCTCGACTTCTCAAGCGAACTGACCCAAAACTTCGGCAAAACATTCGCGTTTCAGACGCAGTTGATTGGGGCGATGGGCGAGCGGCGAGCGGCGAGGGATTCTGATCATCAGATTTCGGAAATGAAGGGCGATCCTATCGCCCATAGCCTATCGCCCCTCGCCTTTGATCGAGAGATGTGCATGGAGTTCGCCATCGGTTCCTTGGGCAAGGTGCTTGGGCCAGCGTTTGCGGTGGTTGACACCTACAATGTGAGGGTGCGTCTGCCGGATGAACCGCTGATGCTGGTGGACCGGATCATCTCTGTGGAGGGGGGGAAAGGGTCTTTGGGCTCGGGGCGGGTGGTCACGGCGCATGATGTCCTTCCCGGGGCATGGTATCTGGACGGAGACCGTGCCCCGGTCTGCATATCGGTGGAAGCGGGTCAAGCGGATCTCTTCCTCTGCTCCTACCTCGGCATAGACCTCGCGGTAAAAGGGAAAAGGGCGTATCGGCTCCTTGACGCCACTGTGAAATTTCACCGGGGACTCCCTCGCCCGGGGGATGTGATCCGTTATGAAATTGAGATAGAGAAGTTCGTCCGACAAGGGGAGGTCCATCTCTTTTTCTTCCGGTTTGAGGGATTTATCGGAGATGAGCATCTCATCACCATGCGAGACGGATGTGCGGGATTCTTTACCGAAGAGGAGACAAGACACTCCGGCGGCATCATCTTGATCCCGGAGGATACCCAACTGGTACCGGGCAGAAGCGAGTTCACCGAACTCGTCCCGCTTTATGCCGAGAGCTACGACGACGAAGCGATTGAATCGCTCAGGCACGGCGATCTTGCCGGATGTTTCGGCGATCTCTTTGACGGAGTTCCCCTTGCCGAATCCCTCTGGCTTCCGAGCGGACGGATGAAGCTGATCCACCGGGTTCCCCTTCTCGATCCCGAGGGGGGACGGTACGGACTCGGCATCATCCGGGGGGAGGCGGACATCCACCCGAATGACTGGTTCCTCACCTGCCATTTCATGGATGACATGGTGATGCCCGGGACCCTGATGTATGAATGTTGCGCGCATACGCTCCGGGTGCTTCTCTTCCGCATGGGATGGGTCACAGAGAAGCCGGGCGTCTGTTGCGAACCGGTGATCGGCGTGGAGAGCGTGTTGAAATGCCGGGGGCCGGTCACACCAGCCACGAAGCAGGTGCTCTACGAAGTGGAGATCAGCGAAGTCGGATATTCGCCGGAGCCGTATGTGATCGCGGATGCCCTGATGTACGGGGATGGGCATAAAATTGTGAGGTTCAAAGAGATGTCCATGAAGATGACGGGACTCACCCGTGATGAAGTTGAGGCATTTTGGCAAGGGGTGAGAGGCGAGGGGCGAGGGGCAATCCGGCAAGGGGCAAGGGGCAAGGGGCGAGGGGTAGCAGTCCGGCAAGGGGCGAGAGGCGAGGGGCGAGGGGCAGTCCGGCAAGGGGCGAGGGGCGAGGGGCGAGGGGCAGTCCGGCAAGGGGCGAGGGGCAAGGGGCGAGAGGTAGTGCCTCTTTTTGACCGGGAGAGAATATTGGCATTTGCCATTGGAAAGCCTTCCGAGGCGTTTGGCGAGCCGTACAAGGTGTTTGACCAAAAGAGGAAGATTGCCAGGCTGCCGAGGCCTCCGTATGCCTTTATGGACCGGGTGACATCCATTGAGCCGGCCCCTTGGGTGCTGAAGCCGGACGGATGGATCGAAGCCGAGTATGACATGCCGGCTGATGAATGGTATTTCCGGGCTGATCGGAGCGGAGCCATGCCCTTCTGTGTGCTACTTGAAATTGCCCTTCAGCCCTGCGGGTGGCTTGCGGCGTTTGTCGGTTCGGCCCTCAGAAGCGAGGATGATCTGAAATTCAGGAATCTCGGCGGTCAGGCGGTTCTCCACCGGAACATTCAGCCGGAGAGCGCAACCCTCACCATGCGCTCCCGTCTGACCCAAGTGTCCGAATCTGGCGGCATGATCATCGAGAACTTCGACATGCAGGTGTTGCAGGCCGGCGAAATGATCTATGAGGGAAACACCTATTTCGGCTTTTTCAGCAAAGCGGCCCTGGCACAGCAGGTGGGCATCCGGGGAGCAAGGGAGAAGGCATGCACTCCCTCTCCAGACGACCTCGCGAGGAGTCGTTCTCACCGGTTCAAAGATGAGGCCCCGCTCTTCCCGGATGACTTGGAGACGGACATGAAATTGGGCCTAACCATGCCGGCAAAGGCCCTCCGCATGATTGACGAGATCGAAATATATGTGCCCGACGGCGGGCCTCATGGGCTCGGGTTTATCCGGGGCGTGAAGATCGTTGACCCGGATGAGTGGTTTTTCAAGGCGCATTTTTATCAAGACCCGGTCTGCCCCGGGTCACTCGGCATCGAATCCTTTCTGCAACTGATGAAGTTTGTGGCCATGGACCGCTGGAAAGACTTGACAGATCGGTGCAGGTTTGAAATGGTAACCAATAGACCCCATCAATGGATCTATCGGGGCCAGGTCATCCAAAAGAACAGACGGGTGGAAGTGGACGCGGTGGTCACCGAGGTTTGCGAAGAGCCGATTCCCATGATATTCGCAAACGGATATCTAAAAGTGGATGGGCTTTTCATTTATGAGATGAAGGATTTCGGGTTGAGATTATTGGAGTGACCATCATAAGTGAACTTAGGAATTCCCTTGCCCGACATGGGGACGGCAGGGCACAAGTCCTAAGTTTCCACTTGTATTGGAGTGACAGATGAATGAGGAAGAATTCGGCACTTTCGGGGAGCCTGCCTTGCCCGACATGGGGCAGGGACACGGATGCGGGTCCGAACCCGGATGTGCCCATTTCACATGCACATGCATGACGCTCCCCTAAATCCGTTATAATCAGAAAAAGGAAACCGCAAAAATGAGCGCAATCAAAAGGACAACAATCACCCGTTTGCAAGTCAGAAACTATCGCAGCTTGCATGACATCGACATCGCGCTCGGCCCTGTCACCATTCTGGCGGGGCCCAACGGCGCGGGCAAAAGCAACATCATAGATGCCCTGCGCTTTGTGCGGGATGCGCTGACCCGCGGTGTGAGAGAGGCGATTCGCTCCCGGGGCGGTCAGCGCAACATTTCTTACCGACAACCGGCTCGGGACGGGAACATATCCGCAGAGATGTGTCTCTCCGGTCCTGTCTGGTCCGGCAAATATGCCTTCACCTTGGAAACAGGCGGTGACAGCCCCCTGATCAAACAGGAAAAACTCTCCGTCATCCCAACGGAAACCTCATCAGGTGAGGAGCCGATCACGACACGCCTTGAATTCAGATATGGAAAGCTGATCACAGGAAAGAACAGAAAAGGACGGCTGTTTCAAGAGGATATGAACTTTGATGTTTCCGAAGGACTGTTGGCGATCTCCGGTCTGAGATCCGTTGTTCCGGATGTCAATCGTATCTATCAGTTCCTCGGCAGCATGGGATTTTACAACATTTCACCGCAAAGGTTGCGAGCGCCCCAGCCGGATGCGGAAATCTGGCCATTGGATGAAGATGGCCGGAACCTCTGCTCTGTGTTGAGACATCTGAAGAAAAAGAATTTGCAGGAAGGCAAAAGCCTGATCAACGCCTTGAAAGCCCTCGTGTCCAGAATAGCCGATTATTCGGTGACATCCGCAGGTGCCTGGCTGGTCACCAATCTCCGTTATGACCTTTTGAGACAAGGACTGTCTCCCCCCTCTTTTGAACTGGCCCTGGAGTCCGACGGGACGCTCCGCATGTTGGGGCTCCTGACGGCCCTTTACCAAGTTCCCCCTCTCCCGTTGCTTGCGATTGAGGAACCGGAACTGAACATACACCCCGATGGATCAGGCGTGTTGGGCGATGTGCTGCAAGAGGCCGGTCTGCGTAGCCAAGTTCTTGTCACCACCCATAGCCCTGATATGATTGACATGTTCCCCCCTGACACGTTGAGGGTCGTTGAAAAAGAAGATGGCGCCACCAAGTCCGGTCCTCTTCTGCGAAATCAGCGCGAAGCGATTGCCGAAAATCTTTTTTCCCTTGGCGAGCTCATGCGGATTGAGGGGCTGCAACGGGAAACAGGGGAGTAATCTTATGCCTTGCATCATACCAATCGTGGAAGGCCATGGGGAAAGAGATGCGGTTCCCCTGCTCCTGCGTCGGATCCTGTATCGGCATCAGTTGTGGTACTGGTCCGCAGCCCGGCCCATACAGGTGGGAAATCTGCACAAGCTGAAGAAGAAACTGGCGCAGTTTGTTGTCCATGCCCAGAAGAGGAAGGATTGCGGAGGCATTCTGATCCTCCTGGATCTGGATGACGGATGCCCGGCAAGGGAGGCCGCCGATTTGGCAAAACAAATTCGGAACCTACATCTGTGCTCTCCTGTGGCCGTTGTATTCGCTCATCGGGAGTATGAGGCATGGTTTTTGGCCAGCATGAAAGCCATTGCCCGGAACAATGCCGATCGCCTCCCTCCAAACCTGAGATACGAGGGAGACGTGGAAGGCAGGCGGGGTGTGAAGGAATGGCTGACGCATCAGATGCCTCCCGGACGAAAATACAACCCGGCTGTGGATCAGGCAGGGTTTACAAACCTGATTGACATTGACCTGACCCAGGAGCGATCCCGCTCATTTCGGAGATTGTGCCATGCGGTTCAGGAACTTGTTCAGATGAGTGATGACTCTCAGCACCGGGTAAGTCCATGATGTGCGAGATTGTCCGGAGTGCCAAACTACAAGTTTGGTACTCCGGAGCGACAAACGTTTTCTTGAAAGCTCTACAAACTTCTTGTGGAATGGACATCTATGACAATGAAGATAAAGGAACTTGTCGGCACCACCTTTGTGCAATCGTTGCTATATCATCTGGTTCGAGGCTATTCCCAGACATTTCGTCTCACGATTGAAAACGAGCATGAATGGCTGACGTATTATGAGGAAGAGAATGGCACTGTGCTGCTTTGCGCTTATCACCAGCAATTCTTTTCCGCCATTCGGCACTTCAAGAAATACGAGGCGTATCATCCTGGCCTGATGATCAGCAGAAGTCGGGATGGGGAGATCATCGCCGATATTGCCAAGCGAACTGGCTGGCATCCAGTGAGAGGATCCTCTTCAAAGGGCGGTGGCGAAGCATTGAAAGGGATGATTGATCATCTGAAAGAATACAGGCTTGCGGCTCATATCATTGACGGCCCCCGAGGACCGGCAGGCAAAGTGAAGGCTGGTGCCATTCGATTGGCACACGCGACCGACGCGGTGATTGTTCCGTTTTACGTTGCCGCGGACAGGGCATGGGTTTTCAACAGCTGGGACCGATTTTTGCTGCCAAAGCCATTTGCAAAGGTTGTTCTGCGGTTTGGAGAGATGATCCGTCTGGAGGCAGTTGAGTACCGGCATGAATTTGAGCGTCAACGACTGTTTTTGGAAAAGCGGATGCATCAGGAATGGGCGTATTTATAAGTTGGGGGAGTCCCCAAACAGTCTGGAGACTCATCTTGGAATGGATCCTCAGTCGTCCCTGCGGGACTGGACAAATTGTGCATGCCCGAC
>JAOZRQ010000565.1 GCA_029940115.1 Desulfobacterales bacterium | reverse complement strand
TCCGGATGAGTTGGCTCTCGCCTTCGGCCCCGGCAAAATTTCATTTTGGCACTCCGGATGAGTTGGCTCTCGCCTTCGGCCTTGGCAAAATTTCATTTTGGCACTCCGGATGAGTTGGCTCTCGCCTTCGGCCCTGGCAAAATTTCATTTTGGCACTCCGGATGTTTGGGTTTGCCAAGCGTTCGGGCGGATTTGATTCCGGAAGGAGCCTTTATTTCAACTGAAATTTCAATTCCCATTCCTCTCCCCCCTTTTTGAGGATCACATGATCATTGCCGATGTGGGTGAGCAACGCGCCATCCACGGAACCGCCTGTGCGTACCACGCGATTGTTTATCACCGCAAAACGGCGTTTCGGATCATCGGACCAGACCAGGGCTTGGACCTTGAACTTGGAGTTGCTGACCCGCTTCGGCCTTCTTTCCGGAGAGGGTGCCGGAGATCTCCGGGTTTCCTGCGGGGACGGCTTTGCAATTTCCCTGTCTCTCAGGGTTCTGATCTCCTTTTCAAGCAGTTCCAGTTGGGCGGCCTTCTCCATATCTGCAACGTCCCTCATCTCATCAATGGCGTCCTGAAGCATGTCGAGCTCAGCTGCCATCTTCTCGGTAAGCACAGGTCTTTCCGGTTCTTCTTTGATTTTTTCGAAAGGGGCCGGCGGTGGCTTCGGGACATTTGAAATCCGCGAAGGTTCGGGGGGCTTCTCCTCTGCAAGACTTGGGCCCGGCATTGCGGATCCCGTTTTCACACTTGCAGGCGGTTTCCGAATCTCTCGGGACTTCCGAGGCGCACTCGGCTTCTTTTCGGCAATGCTCATGACCGGTTTCGCCCGCTTGCGGACATCTTCAGACGTGTCCCTGACATTTTTTGTCAGGGAGCTCGCCCTTGTCTTTGAAGAAGATTCTTTCTCAGGCGCATCTGATCCAAGCGTCTTTTGGCTCTCCTGACCCTTTCCGGTGGTCTGGGATCGCTGTTCACGTTTCTTCTGAGAGATATCTGGAACAGAACTCCTTTCAGGAGTGACCGGTTCTTTTTTTGTCTTTGCAATGACCGTTGAAGCGGGATGCGCTTTTTCAGCAACAGGGTCAGGCGCCTCCAAGGACAGTCTCCGGCCCATGAGAAACCATCCGCCGGCCCCGAGTCCGATGAGAACGCCGAGGATCAGAATGAAAACAGCCAGCCTATGGAAAAGCCATGTCCCCCTTGCACGTTTGCGGATCGCCTCCTTTGTGTCCACTTGCGGCCAAGGCTGATCCTGCTGTTGCTGAGACGTCTGATTCTCAAGTTTTTTGAGAGCGTTTAGTATGGAACTCATTTTTACCCCTTTTCCCGACTCCCGACGGATTGGCGGTTCTGAGTAACTGTGACCAACTGTGACCAAATAAATTCCCGTGCCTTTCCCTTGCCCGTGCCCCCTTGCCCTTGTCCGACACCGGGCAGGGGCACGGGGAGGGACGGGAAGTTGTTTGGTCACCGTTCCGGACTGATATGCGGTATGTCCAGCGACTTCATTTCATTATAAAGGATGATCTTGGTCAGAGGCCCCACAACGCCGTCAACTTGCAACGCATGCTTTTCCTGGACAGCCTCCACCGCGTCCCGGGTCTGCTCATCATAAGTCGGGGTCATTTCAATGTCACCAAAGCCGATATCCCGCATGATCATCTTCAACGTCATGATCGAGTCCTCAGACGCGTTGCGCGGGATGGATCCCGAATAGCCGAAAAAGTTTTTCCACAGGATGTGCGCCGCGCCTGACCAGTAAAATTCCACCTCATCCGGGTCCGCATCTATCAGATTCTCCCCGCTTCTGAACGTCATTTTTCTGCCATCTGTCTTGACAAGGGTGAGGTATCCGGGAGATATGCCACCGGGAGGGGAGAATTCGAATATCGCGGGAATATTGAGTCTTCTCACCAGCTCCATATCCCCCTCAATCCGGTGGTTCATCAGACCGTTCTGATTTGCCCCGAGTCGGAAGAATGTCTGCGCGTCATCTATGTTGTCCAACTCATCTTTGAACACGGCGACCGCATGCCATAGAGCCGCAACCGTTTTGAGGGCGCTTCGCCTCGACTCCCGGGTATCCAAGTTCCCCAAGAAGTCGGCCAGATTGTGGACTGTCTCAGGGACAGGTTCCGTTTCCCCCTCTTCCATATCTTCGCTCAGATGCTGATCCGGTTCGGGAGTTTCTGTTGTTTCAGCCTCTTGACGTTTTTTGTCGGGGAGAGGTTCTGATTCCTCATCAGGCTTTTCCTGATCACGAGACGGCTTCTCTTTCACTTCAGGAGGCGGTCTGTGTGTGGTTGCCGACGGTTTGGCCTGAGAGACCGCGAGCTTCGGGCTTTCCCCTTTGCCTTCAAAGAGGCTATGAATGTCAAGAAAGGCAAATGAAAGAAGAATCAAGAGCAACAAGAGCCCGGCCATGGAAAAAAGCAGCATTGTTCGGGTCTTGTCCCCTTGGAGGCCGTAGCGTCTGATGTCTCCTCTGCCGGCCAGCTCCCTGATGGATGCCTTGGCAATGATTCCGGTGATCTTGTGCTGGTTCAGGCCATATGCCGTCAGAATGGCCCGATCACACGCGATGTTGATCAGTCTGGGAATCCCGCCCGAATATTTGTGGATGGACCTGATGGCAGACGGATTGAACCGAAGTCCGATCTTTCGGGAGGCCAAGCGAATCCGATGTTCGATGTATTCCCTGGTCTCTCCAAAGTTCAGGGGGGTCAGATGATAGCTCAAGGTGATCCGCTGGGCCAGTTGCCTGAGTTCGTGGGAGTCTAGCATTTCCCTGAGTTCGGGCTGCCCCACCAGAATGATCTGCAACAGTTTGGCGGTGCTGGTCTCCAAGTTGGAGAGGAGCCTCAGCTGCTCCAAGACCTCCTTGTTCAGATTCTGTGCCTCGTCAATCAGCAGGATGACCTTTCTCCCCTCAGCCTTTTTCTCCATGAGAAAAAAATTGAGGTGGTCAATCAGGGCCTTCACTGTGTTCGGCTTCGAATCAATGCCGAGCTCATCATTGATCCCTTTCAGCAACTGAATCGCATCCAGCTTGGGATTGAAGATGTAGGCCACCTCTGTCTCCTGATTCAGATTCTCCAGGAACACCCGGCAAAGGGTGGTCTTGCCTGTGCCCACCTCTCCCGTGATCTCCACAAACCCGTCTCCTTGGGAAACCGCATATTTCAGATGCGCCAGCGCCTCTTCGTGGCTTCTGCTCAGAAAGAGGTAAACAGGATTCGGAACCAGTTGAAATGGTCTTTCCTTGAAACCGAAAAAATTTTCATACATCTATGCAAGATGCCTTTCAGAATGGGGTTATGGGCTATGGGCCATCGGCCATGGGGTTTATGCGACAGTTCGGGAAGCCATCACCTATCGCCTCTCGCCCATCACCTCTCGCCTAATACTATATTTACAATCGAATGATTTGAAAGTCAAGTCTGATCTTTCAGTGTTGAAGCATGACTTTTTGCCAGACAGCCTGTGAATGGGGCAAGGATGGCGGCGGACAGCGCGACAAAAAAAATCATGATCCTCCCGGAACACCCGAATTTCGGGCAATGATCAATTCATGCTTCAGCACTGCTGATCTTTGATGTTTGTCTCTTGACACCCACAACTTTTTGTCCTGTATACAACACAGAAACATAAAAGATGGCTTGCATTGAATGGCCAAAAAATTTGTTGTTGGCCTGCATTCCAGTTTGTAGTTCCGCCTTCAGGCGGTGCGAGACCGCCTGAAGGCGGAACTACAAACTGAAAATGAAAGAAACCCGGCTTTTTCTTGCAGTTGGGAAGTCGGCCCGTTTGGGAAAAAGCCGGGTTTCTGGCCCTTCGCGACTTTTTGTCCTGTACACAGAACCAGCACTCAAGACTTTTTCATTTGACAATGTGGGAAAAAAGGAATATGACAAAGACCATCCTGTCAGGGGCCGCGCTTCCTTCCCATTGCCCCTCGTCCTTTTTATTTTTAACCGGGAAGACATTCCCACAAATTGGTAAGGAGGAAATTATGAGACGTTTTGTTCATGTCGTGCTGGCGATGTTTTTTGTCGGAATTCTGACCGTTCTGCCAGCCGCGGCCAAGACCATTTTCATTTCCATCGGCACCGGCGGCACCGGCGGCATTTATTATCCTTATGGCGGCGGAGTTGCGGAACTCTGGTCCAAGCATGTCCCTGATGTGAAGGCCGTCGCGGAGGTGACCGGCGCAAGCGTTGAGAACATCAAGCTGGCCCACAAGGGCGAGACCGTCATCGGCGAGGTCATGGGAGACGTCGCGGTGGCCGGTTATGAGGGAACAGGGAAGTTCAAAGGGAAGAAGCATAATATCTTGGGCATGGCGATCATGTACCCGAATCTCCTGG
>JAOZRQ010000564.1 GCA_029940115.1 Desulfobacterales bacterium | reverse complement strand
GAAATGATCCGGGAAAGTTCCGTGTCCGAAAGAGGTCCCTCCGGGACAATTCCCCAAACTTGCAAATGCGCCCTTGTGGCATGGCGAAGAAACCCGGCCCGATAAAAAACGTCGGGGGCAAGCTTTTTTCCCGAACGGGCCGACTCCCCAACTGCAAGAAAAAGCCGGGTTTTTTTCTCAGAGTGACTTACTTGAAAAAATCGTCCCTCGCCTTCTTGATCTGTTGGACGTTTTCCAGGGGAGAGTTCGGTGCGACGCCGCATCCTGGGGTCAGGAAATCGGTCCCGTTTTCCAAGGACGCAATGGCTTCCTGATAGCAAGCTTCCGGCGTTCCCATGAACAGGGTGGTGGCGGTCGCGACGTTTCCGAAGACGCGCACCCCCTTCTCGTGGGCCACCTCCGCCGCCTTCTTCATATCCGCCTTCTCCTCGATGCTGATACCAGCCACGCCGGTTTCGCACATCATCGGGATGATCATGTCGGTGTTCGCACAGATATGAAGCACCAGCGGGCCTTTGACCTTGGACACGAGTTCAGTCAGCAGAGGTTGCACAAATTTCGCCCATGTCTTGGGACTCATCAGCGCGGGTCCTGATGAGGGTTCCGCGATGCAGTAGTAGTCCGCGCCGCAGTCAAACGCGAAATTGATGATCTGAATCATCGCCTCCTTCGTGACATCAAGTACCTTTGGGATATTCTCCTGTTGTTTTTTCTTCAGGGTCCACTTCATGAACTGCTCGGTTCCCACGAGATTGCACGCACAGGTCCACGGACCTTCGGATTCGCCGAACACCACCATTTCGTCTCCGACCTTCTCCTTGAGAAGCCTGAAATTCTCCTTGTACGCGGGAAAGCGTCCCCGCTCAAGCAGGTCCGAGGGGCATTCCAAGCCGTCAAGGCTTTCCGCAAACGGATGTTCCTTGATGTAGTATTGCAGATCAATCTTGGGTTCCCCGAGTACGCATCCGAGGACCTCGCTCATGGGCGTGATGTCCCATCCCATGGCCTTGACCCATTCAAAGCCTGCGATATTATGCCCTGCGAGGGCCAGTTCTGTCATGGCAACCGGATCCGTGTCTGCGAGGGGCCTTTCTGCGCCGCATGCCTTCATCAGCTCCATGATGCCATAAGTTGTGGTTGACCCGACAGGCGTCATGTCAACCTCTTTGCCTTCAAGGCGTCTCATAAATCTCTCTTTCAGGTTCATAGATTCTCCTCCATATATCTATTCTGATTATAACGGATTTAGGGTGTGAGTCTGTTCACGTTCACGGGCATGTTCACTTGCATTCTTCAAGCCATCTCCGAGCAAATTTCATTGTTTGAGGCAGGCGGGTGGAGGTTCTCACTCCTGAGCCGACAAATCGCTTCAAGTTCTCATCTTCCCATAAGGAGCGATGCATGGCGACAAACTTCACAGGATTTGGCAGGTCCCCTCCTTCAAGGAGCCTTTTCCCGACACCAACCGCCACAATCTCAAAAAGTGAGATCAACATCGCGCCAAGATAACGCGCCTTTTGTTTGTTGTATCTGCGGAAGCTGTTGGATTCCAAGGCTTCTGACAAAAAATCAAACATCTGTCTGTTCGCTCATTTTTTTGTCCTGTACAAAGGTTTTTTGCATATAAGACCTCCGAGGTTTTTGAAACCTCGGAGGTCTCTGATGCAAAGACTTTTAGTCGGGTACTTATCACGTTTCACGCCTCACGCATCACGTTTCACGCCCCACGTTTCAATCGCTCTGCCGTCTCTCGGATCTTTCTTCGGAACAGCGGCTGATAGATGAACCAGAACAGGGCGAGCCATAGGAAAAGAAAGGCGGTGAGGTATTCGCTGTCCGCGAGAAAGTGTTTGATGAGATATAGGCCCAAGAACACCACGATCACACCGATAACGGTATAGGGGAGGCCGACACGAAGCAAGACGGCCAAGTTATGTTTGGCTTCCTTTTTCCACATAGGATTGTTCCAAGTTTTCAAAAAACTTGGTTTCTTTCTCGGACAAACATTATCAGTCGATCTAAAAGGTTGACTGATTATACTCGATTATCAAGTTTTTTGAGCGGGGGCGATGGGCGATGGGCGGGCAACGGCCGTGGGCCTCGGGGGTGCCCGGGACGCCCATGGCCCATGGCCGGCCGGTCCCGCCGTCGGCCTCCCCGAAGGCCCCGGATGGGCGATGGCCCGCAGCCGACGGCCCATCGCCCATCATCAAAAACTTGATTATCAAGTTATAACGCTTTTCGAGGAGGCCGCTCTGTCCGTGAACGTGAACCCGAGCGTGAAGACTCATTTGCGGGCAAGCTCAAGTATAAGTTCAAGTATAAGTTCAAGTCCACGGGCTTCCCCAAATCCGTTATAATCAGAAGTTTGATGACAAAGAAACCCGGTTTCAGCTTTCAGGGAATTGGGCGATCAGGTTTTGCTGACGCGGTACGGTGCCAGAAACCGGGTTTTTTAAGTGCCCTATTTTTCCTCTTTCTCAGGCGGCTTGACTTCCCCCTCCTGAACGGCCTTGACCGTATGTTCTTTCGCGGTCTGCTCCTCTTTCTCCTTCTCCGTGTAATGTTCCAGGCTGAAGTAGAGGACGGCACCCACAATCAGCGCCATCGTGGGACCGGACCAGAACGGGCTGCCCCAGAGTTTCACATAGTTGGCCGATACCAGCACCGCGCCCATCACGCCGGCGATGCCGCGTTGCAGGTTGTTCGTACACATGGCAAATGCCAGATAGATACAGAGATAGCCTTGGATCAGAAGCGTAAGCCCGAACCCGATGAGCTTGGCCGGGAGGATGATCTGAACAAACGGATGGAAGACCATCGCGAGGCTCATGCCCCAGAAGATGGAGGTCGCACCGCCCCAGTAGGAGGGCTCCTGTTCAGGCGTGGAGTGCTTGAAGCGATTGACCACCAATGCCTGCCCCCCAGTCCACTGGGGGCCGCAAAGCGGCAGATACGGCATGTGGATCCCCTCGACAATGTTGCGGATCGCGGTGATCACATGGTTGCGAGAGACATTGAACTTGATCTTTTCGTCGGGTCTCGCCTTGTTCGAGTCATCAATCAGGGCTTCCAGAACCAGGATGTCGCCGAAGGCCAGCACATAGGCCACAATGGCGAGAGAGATGCCTGCGCCCCACATGGCCGCGCTCGGCATTCCCAAGCCGATGGCGCTGAAGGAACTGAGCATCTCACCCACTGGGAGTTGAATGATAAAACGGTCCAACACTCCCACAGGCTGGGATATCTCGCCCGTAATCAGCCCCGCAAGGTAACCGACCACAAAGCCCGGTGCGATGCCGAAGCTGGCGACCCATGCGAACCATCCGTATCTCTGCCGATAAGCGAGGGCCCTCACCGAGAACAGGATGAAGAAGCTGGCCAGTGCGGAAATGAGGAACGCGATGGGCATCTTCCCGATAAAGGGCTGGCCCGGGTCGAATACGCGCATGAGAGAGGCAAAGCCGGCACCGAGCAGAATCCCGGAACGCATGGATATGGGAAAATGCTTGATCACGTATCGCGTGGCGCCCGTGACCCCCAGCACGAGAAAGATAAGCCCCACCAGCACCTGCAATGCGACAAGGGCCTGGATTCGATCTGGTCCTGCGTCAAAGCCGGTCAGATACGAGATGTACAGCGGAATCCCCGCGGTAATCCATCCGCAGACAGAGGGGTCTCCGAAAGAGGTGTGGAGCAGATAGAGGAAGTTGTTGATGACGACCATGAGGACCGCCACTTCAATGGGAATGTCCAGCACCTTGACCATGGCCGCGGTGATTCCGAGAGGAACGCAACTCAGAATCGCCCCCTGAATGAAGTCCTGATACTCAATCCGATAATGGACAAACGGAATCCGCAGCTTCAACACTCCCCCGGTGTAGGGCTGCTCTTTTCCGTGTTCTCTTGCAATTGCCATTTTTCCTCCCAAATCGTGCGTTGTTTGTCGTGCGTTGTCTGTTTTGTTCGTTGTCTGTTGCCAGTTGTCCGTTGCCGTCAATTTTTCTGATTATAACGGATTTAGGGGAGCCCGTGAACGTGAACTTGAACGTGGACGTGAACTTATACTTGAACTTCCCCGCAAATGAATGTTCACGTTGGTTCAGGGTCAAGTTTACGTTCACGTTCACGTTCGGGTTCACGTTCACGGACAGAGGGCCTCCCCGAAAACCGTTATGATCAGCAATTTTTGTATGCCGGACAATCAGCAACGGATGACGGCCCTTTCCCGTTGATCAAGCCGACCCAGTTGCTCGGTTCGGCTTCGGCGTGAGCTCAGTCGAACGATTGACAAATCCGAACCGCCCGACCGCCGGATTTGCCAATCCGGCGGGAGCATGAGGGGGCGATTTGGTTGCTCGAGCCCAGTT
>JAOZRQ010000100.1:1391-15976 GCA_029940115.1 Desulfobacterales bacterium | reverse complement strand
ATGGTGGCCTTCGGGCAGGGCGAATTCTATGATGTAATCTCCGGGAATCAGGTCGGTGAACGCGTAGAACCCGGAATCGTCGGTGGTCGTCTCGGCAAGCACCTCGTCTGTGGCCGGATCGAGCAGCCTCACGGTCACGCCGGCAATCCCCCTCTCGTCGGCATCCTGAATCCCGTCACGGTCCGCATCGTTCCATACATAATCGCCAAGGGATGCTCTGGTCCATTGATAGCCGAAATCCAAATCAAGACGATCCTCAGTCTGCTCAATCAGATCCGTGATGGAGTCCGGCATGTCATCAGGCTCCAAGTAGGGCTCCACCTCATCGGGCAACGTACTCCTTTCGACAACGACCCGATAGTCGCCCGGGGACAACCCGGTAAACGCATAATTTCCGTCCTGGTCCGTCAGCGTGGTGGCGATCCATCTCCCTTTGCCGTCAAACAAGCTTATCGTCACACCCGGCAATCCCTCTCCTTCCGATGGCTCACCATCACCGTCCACGTCCAGCCAGACCAGATCTCCCAAATTGATGGAAGCCGGCGCAAAGAGGCCCGCGTCAACATCTGTCAGCCATTCGCCAGCGGAAAGGCGGATCGGTTCGGTTCGCCCGGTGAATGCGTCCGCGGTGCTGTCTGATTCAGGATCATCCCCCTGGTTTTTCGGGGAGAAAGTGTAGGTTCCGGGCCGCTCAAATTCCACGATGTAGTCACCTGGAATCAATCCGGCAAATTCATAAAATCCGCGTTCACCTGTAGTTGTTGTGCCGAGAAGCGTCTCGCCCGTGCGGTCATACAGGTTCACCCTTACGCCGGAGATCCCCGGTTCATCATCGTCCTGTACGCCGTCCTGATCCGCGTCATACCAGACAAAATCACCCATACCCGCAGGCTCCGTGGCCGGGATAATCAGCCCCGCGTCCGTCTGTCCATTCTGTTCGCCTGCTGAAAGTGTGATGGTCCCGGTTCGGCCGGTCTCATCGGTGCCTGAGCTTGCCGAAGGGTCCTCTCCTTGACCTTGCAACGTGAACTCATATCCTGATGGGATATCAAACGCCACCCTGTAATCACCCGGTTTCAGGCCCGAAAAAAGGTAGTACCCGGAGCCGTCCGTGCGAGTCGTTGATATCACCGTATCGGTAAGCGGGTCAAGGAGACGCACCGTCACGCCAGCCACCCCGTATTCATCCGCATCCTGTATTCCGTCTTGGTCCGCATCATACCAGACAACATCGCCAAGGCTTGCAGGCTCCGAGTTTGGGACAAACATCCCCGCGTCCACCTGCATATTCTGCTCATCCGGAAGGAGGGTGATGATCCCGGTTCGGCCCGCATCATCGGTGCCTGAGCTTGCCGAAGGGTCTGCATCGCTGTCAAACGCGTCTTGCAGAGGCCCGGTTCCCTGATTGGGCGGGGTGAATTCATACCCCTCGGGTCGCTCAAAGGTTATCAGATAATCCCCTGAGGGCAGGTTTGAAAAGAGATAGAAGCCTGAGCCGTCCGTGGTGGTGGTCTTGATAAGCGTATCCCCAGCCGCGTCCATCAGATTTACCCGGACACCGGAGACGCCCGGTTCATCCGCGTCTCGGATGCCGTTCTGATCCGAGTCGTACCAGACATGATCACCAATGGCCGCGGTTCTCGACTGATACCCGAAATCCGCATCCAGAACCACCTGATCCTCAAGCAAAGCCACATCATGGGGATCATCGCCGGCGGTATGGACGTAGTCGCTGAGTCGTCCCTCGGTGTCGGTGACCGTGACAAGATAGTCGGCCGCGGGGAGTCCGATGAAGGCATAAGCCCCGTCCGCATCGGTGATCTGTGTGCTGACCAAGATGTCGTCGGTCTCTATGAGGCCATCGTTGTTCACATCTTCGTACAGATCAATGGTGACACCCGGGATGCCGGTCTCTGCATCATCTTGAACCCCGTCGCCGTCCATGTCATGCCAGACCCAATCGCCGATGGATGCGTCCCCGCCGTTATAGCCGAAGTCCGCGTCATCATAGTCCTGACCATCGGAAAGGATGACATGATGCGGATCATCACCGTTAGTCAAGGTGTAATCAAGGAGAACGCCGTGGGTATCGGTGACCGTCACCAAGTAGTCTTCTTCAGACAGTCCGATGAAGTCATACGCGCCGTTCTGATCGGTGGTCTGTGTGGCAATGAGGAGATCATCTGCGTCTATGACGCCGTCGGTGTTCATGTCCCGGTACAGATCAATCGTGACGTTTGCAACGCCGTGCTCCCCCTCATCCTGAACCCCATCGCTGTCCAGATCGTACCAGACCCGATCACCGATGGACGCGTCGCCGCCCTGATAGCCGAAGTCCGCGTCATTGTACTCCTGATCCTCCTCCAGCGTGACCCCCCGATAAAAGATGTCGAGGGCATGATCATGGGAGGCGGTTCCGCCGGTCAGCGCATAATCCTCAAGAACGCGGTGGGTGTCGGTGACCGCCACCAAATAGTCGGCCGCAGGCAGGCCGGTGAAGTCATATGCGCCACTTGGATCGGTGGTCTGAGTGGTGACGAAGATGTCATCGGCGTCAATGGTCCCGTCGTTGTTCATATCCCGGTACAGATCAATCGTGACGTCTGCAACGCCGTATTCCCCCTCATCCTGAATACCGTCTCCGTTCAGATCATGCCAGACCACATCACCGATGGAGGAGGTGCCGCCAAAGTAGCCGAAATCAGCGTCCGCGTATGCCTCGCCAGGGCCGAGGCTGACATCGTGCGGATCATCCCCTCCGCTTAACGTATAGCCGTCAAGCATGAGGTTCGCATCGGTGACCGCCATTAGATACTCTCCCGGGGGGAGGCCGGTGAAGAGGTATGCCCCGGTTTCGTCGGTGGTCTCGGTGGCGATGCGAGGCTCCCCGTCGTCAATCACGCCGTCGTCGTTGGTGTCCCGATACAGATCAACGGTCACATTCGGGATGCCGCTCTCCCCTTCATCTTGAAGCCCGTCGCCATTCAGGTCGTACCATACCAAATCACCGATATTCGATGGCGAGGGATAATAGCCGAAGTCCGCGTCATCAAATATCCGGCCCGGGGAGAGGGTCAGGGTCAAGAAAGTCGAGGTTGTCGGCGTATAGCCGGCAGGTAGGGTACTCCTGTCAATCCTAACCCTGTGAGTGCCCGCGGAGAGGTCTGTGATCTCATAAAGGCCATCTGGATCGGTGATGTCGGACGGCTCTCCCGTGTCATAAATTCCGTTGTTGTTCGTGTCGAGATAGACCCCTATTCCGGAGATGCCCATCTCTTCCGGATCTTGGGAACCGTCCTGATCAACGTCCATCCAGATACGATCTCCGATGGTGACGGGGGAGATGCTGCTGCTGGTGGTGCTTGTGCTGCTGGTGGTGAAGACCGTGGTGCTGATCGTCGTTGTTGAACTTGAACTGGTGGTGGTGGATGTCGAAGTGGTGGTGGTGATGATCTCGGTGTAGCCAAAGTCCGCGGTCGTATGGGTCTGACCGCCGGAGAGGGTGACACTCCATGACGTGGCGGTACTCGGAATATACCCTGACGGCTCGGTGTCCGCGTCAATTCGCACGGCATAAGTGCCGGGGATCAGGTTGCCGATGGTGTAAGCGCCGCTACTACTGGTGGTGGCAAAGGGCTCCCCGTCATCACGGCTCCCGTTGCCGTTCGAGTCAATGTAAACCAGCACATTGGCGATTCCCCCCTCACCCGAATCCTGGTTTCCGTCGCCATCCGCGTCGTTCCATACCCTGTCGCCGAGGGACGCGTATCGCTGATATCCGAAATCCGCGTCCGGATCACTCTGGTTTTCGCTGGCAAAGCCGACCTCGATCTGTGTGCCGGCCGCATTATCGCCGGTTTCATCATCCGTGGTCTTCGGAATATAGGTGTTTAATGCGGTCTGCTCGTCGTCGATGCTGACGAAATAGGTGCCGGGGCCAAGGCCTGAGAAGATGTAATTCCCATCCGCATTGGTGGTGGCGTTGGTGATGGAGGTGTCCGCGTTTGAATCGAATTCGCCGTTCCCATCATTATCCCGCCAGAGATGAACCGTGACACCGGAGATGCCGGGTTCATCCTCATCCTGTGTGCCATTCCCATTGGCGTCATCAAAAACGGTGTCGCCGATTGTGCCGGGCCGGTTGTATCCGAAGCTTGTACTGTTATGGCCGGCGGATGCGGATAATTGGCCATTTTCAGCCGCGGTCGTGGTCCCTGTCCAGCCAAGAAGCACGTCATCGGTGTCTGCAATGGCAATGGTGTAAGTGCCGCCCTGAACCCCGTCAAATGAGAAATCTCCGTTATCGTCGCTAATGGCCGTGGCAATGATGTTGCCGCCAGCATTGATTAGATTGACGGTCACGCCGGGAATGCCAGTCTCGCCTCCGTCCTTGCTATAGTTGTCGTTCGCATCATACCATACGGTGTCCCTGATGGAAAATAGAGAGCCGTTTTGATAGCCAAAGTCCGCATCGAGATAGACTTGGCCCGCTGTCACTGAGATCGTGTCGGTCGGGTCCGAGCCGGTCAGGGCGTAACTAATCAGTACGTTGCCAGTGTCTGTCACATCAACGACGTAGTCTCCGGGAGGGACGTTGGTGAAAAGGTATGAGCCGTCATCGTTTGTGGTCACTGTATTTTCCACAACATCGTCAGCCGTGCCAATTAGACCGTCCGTACCCGGATCGCTGACAAGATTGATCGTGACACCGCCGATCCCGGGTTCTCCCGGGTCCCAAACACCATCTCCGTCTGCGTCGCTCCAGACGGTGTCGCCGATGATGGCGTTGCCGCTGCCGTTTTTGTAGCCAAAATCAGCGTCCGGATAGGTGGCACCCGCGTTGACCGCAAATGAGGCCGGGGGGGAGGCTGAATTGCTGAGTCCGGTCGGAATGCTGCTTAGAGTAATCTCTGCAGAGTAATCGCCGGCAAAAAGGCCATTGAAGAGATAGCCGCCGTTTGTGTCCGTCTTTGTGGTAGCTATGTCTGTTCCATCGCTGTTTTTGAGCGTGACTTCCACATTGGGCAGTCCGGTCTCTCCGGGATCCTGAGCGCCGTCGCCATCGGCATCGAGCCAGACATAATCCCCCACCGCACTGCAATGGTTCACCAGAACAGGGCCAAACGTGTTGTTGGTCTCGTCGCATTCACAGACGGCCGTGCCAAAGTCAACCGTCCCTTCAAACTGGTATGTCGTACAGGGATAACAATCCGTAACCAGCAGAGGGAGACCAATGGAAACCTCTCCGGTTGCTCCCGGAGCCAAGGTTCCAGTATAAGTGGCGGTGTTTGCTTCTCCGCCGGATTCGACTCTGACGGTGAAATTGCCGACATGGGTGGATCCGTCCCCTTGATTTTTGAACCTCACAGTCATGGAACTTGAAGCGCTTCCGCTTGTGCAGGAGCTGACCGAGGGGATGATCTCTGTGATGACCAAATCTGGGGAACGCTGTTGTGAAGCGGATGTTTCGCCGGCGGTGGTGCATACCCCACTGTCCTCGTTTGAACACGCGTTGCTGTCAAAGCTCCATGAGGAGACATCTGTGGGACAGCCGTACGCTGTTGTGACGCTCAGTTCTCTGTCTGAAAGGTCGCAATCCGGTGACACCGGCTGGGTATGCGTGACTGTCAGCTCAGAAGACCAAGTCTCTCCCGGTTCCAGTCCCTTCACTTCCCACAGAACATATCCGTTTGCATATCCGGCCGTGCAATCGCCACACCCTGCGGGGACAACTCCGTCATCATCACATTTTGCACCGGATGAGAAGCTGGGAATGTCAGGAGTTGTGCCGGAGAATGCTGGGGTTGAGGCGGATTTGTATGCGAGCCACTCCCCAAGATGTGCGGATATCCGGGCATAAGTGGCGATGGCATCACCCGTGTTTCTCACGCTTATCGTGTAGGGGATATCGGTTCCGCAGTCAACGCTGGTCTCTGTCGGCGTGACGGTCACCTCCAAGTCCGGTTTGCTGGACTCCACCAGTTTCGATGCGGGGTCCGGGGTGTAGTGGGTGCCGCAACAGTCGTCATATTCAAGGGCCACTTGGATGTTGTCGCCGGTGTCAAAGCAGTTGGACGCGACGACGAATCGGATGGTGATCTTTGTGCCGGGAGCAACTGTGTCGGCGAGGAGATCATAGTCTCCAAATTTGTAGATTGTGCCGCCTGTGGGAACGTCATTCGTGATTGCAAGTCCCGTGACATTTACTGCCGGATCGGCCGTGACGAGAAAATCATCCCCGAGTGAGGGGGAAAAAAACTCGATCCCTGATGGAAGGGTGATCTTGGCATCCAGTTTGTAGATGGTGTTTGACGTGTCTGGCACGTCAATCTCGATCGTCACATCTGTGTTCGACGCGCAGTATTCGATCTGGGCTGGAGAGATGGACGCACTGGCACTGGCATCCGGCGTGACATTGGCCTCGAGAAAGACGCTTTCCGTGGCAGACGTGCAGGACGACTCATTCGTGCTCGGATCCTCATCCGCCACGGTGTCAGTGCAATGCCATGTCGTCTCAACGGTATTCCGCCTCTCCGCCGCGTCATCACAATTGCCGCTATTCACTTGCGTCAGCAGATGGTAGGTTCGGGCGTTGTCATCTCCTGATTGCAGGTTCCCGATCTCCCATTCAATGGTTTGGGTTCCGCTGTCCCAGAGAATCGTCGGGGTCGGATTTCCTGTGACTTCCTCATAAAAACTGATCGTGGTACCCGGAGATGAGGCCGGCAATGTTTCAAGGATCAGTCCGACGCCGAAGATATCCTTGGCCCTGACCATCTCCGCGGCAACCGGGCCGTCGTTGAAGATTTTGATGGTCCAGTCAATGGTCTCCCCGCATTCAAAAGGGCCGCCGCTGTTGGTCTTTTCCATGCGAATCTTGGGGCTCCGCCAGGTGGGCGTCACATTCATCGGATCATGGGCAACATCGGCGTCACAGCAATTCTGAAAGCGCGGGGTGACGACAAAAGATCCCTCGGCGGTGCAGGGGACATCCACATCAAAACGGATGAAGATGCTCTCACCGGCAGGGATATCCGGCAGGTTGTTTGCCGCAGGATTCGTGTCAAAGAAGCTCAGAACGCCCGAATCTTCGACCGGCGTGGCCGATGTCACCGCGCCGGCATGGTCCTCCACTTCCGCATTCCCTTTGAATACCACGCCGTTCGGCAGGGTGATGTCGGCATCCAATTTTTGGACTGTGGCCAGTATGCCGGGGTTTGTCAGTTTGATCTCCACCGGAACATTTTCCGTGCACGCGCTCAAGGTGCCGGTAATCTCAGCCTGAATCTCGGGAGATATGTTCGTTGCCTTGGCGGTGGCCTCGGGCCCCGGGGGAATCACACACCCCGCGTCTTTTACAGGATCATCTTCCAACACAGGTGAAACTCCGGGCGGCAGACACAGCACCTCTCCGCCAATGCTGTTCTCAAAAGTTCCAGTACAATTTTCAAAGGTTCCTTTCAACTGGTATTTCCGGGAATCACCCGCGGCCAAGTTGGCGATCTCCCATGAGATTTTGTTGCCTGGATTTTCGGGATGGGCAATGTTCGGGGTCGGAGTCCCGTCAGTCCCCTGAAAACCCGAGGAAGGATCAATCGTGTATGCGGTTCCCCAAGTGAGATCAAGCCAGACATACTCGGCCTGGACCGGCTGCCCCGCGGTACCGTTCCCCTTGTTGGTCACGTTGATGGTCCACTCCACATTTGAGCCGCAGGTGATGTCCTGATCCACCGGGGTCATGGTGATACTGACATTCGGCTTGTTCGGCAACACGGTAAAGACGTTTTCTGATGTGGTTACACGGTCGGTGGTCCCGCATTCATCATAACCCGCGGAGAATTTCAGTTCACCCCCTCCGAAAACGCATCCGACATCTGCGAGAAATCGGATCTGAACGCTGTCTCCCGGGTCCAACACGCCGAGAAGCGGAGGGTAGTCATCGTGGCTCCATTTGCGCTGACCTGAATTTGCATCACCCGGGTTCGGTTCCATGCCTCCTGCCCAGCCGGACCATCCTGAGGCGGTTGAATGGGTCCGATATTCGGAACTTCCGGGCCGGTATGTCATTTCTGGGGGAAGCGTCTGAATCAGCTCAATCTCATCAATCATTGTCAGACCCGCATTCTTGGCGGTGATGGTCACCATCTTTTCGTCGCACAGGTTGCCCGGATTGACAAAGTCGGTGGTCACCACGAGGTCGGTCTCGGGAAACCGGATGTCAGAGGTGTCCGACATGGGCCCGCCACAGATCGTGTCGAGGCACTTCACCTGAACGTCCACTTGGTTGGTGGTGACTTGGCATCCGTTGATGTTGGCTGAGAACTTCAAGGTTCTTGACTTGCCCGGATCAATTTTTTCGATGAAGTAATGCACTTCCTGGGGTGAGGTGATGGTCTGAGTGATGCCGGTGGAGTCATCCCATTCCTCCGAAAGATAGGCCAAGTCATTCCCCAGGGTTTCGATGACTTCCACATCGTACGCGGTTCCGGCTCCGGTGTTGACCACAGATATGGTCCATTCGGCCGGCAGGCCTGTTCCTTCCGCGTAGATGACCTCCGGGAATTTGGTCACGGACAACTCTGGCTTCCGGATGATGCCGGTGTATGCGGTGGGATCCGGGTGGCAGCTTCTTGTGGTCGGATCAAGGCTGGCCGGGTCGCCGTCGTCGCAGCCGTCGTTATAGCCGACGCGGACCGCCAATGTCGAGTCGGTGTCGAGACAGCGGCCTTGGACATGAAGATTCAGGGTCGCGGTGGTGTTGGTTCCGCTGAACCAATCGCCGTAGTTCCAGACATATCCAGTCTTTCCATCCACTGTCGCGGGTTCGCCGTTCAGACCGTTTTCAGGCGTGTGAGATGCGCCTGTCACGGAGATTTTTTCATAGTTTTCGTCGCTCATGAAGAGGACCACATCATACGCGGGTTCATCTGATGTCCGAGTGAGGGTGATCACCGGATTGTATTCCCCGCAGGGACCGATGATCGCCGGCATTCCTGAGATGGCGACCGCCATGTTTGAGCCGGATGTGGTGAGGGAGTTGGCGTCTCTGACGATGATGTCTCCAGTATCTCCGGGACAGTGAACTCCAAACCCCACGCCTGTGGTGTCAAAAACCTCCAACTCGGCAAAGTCAACAAAAGAATAGCTTGAACCGCACTCGGGCTCGGAATAGGTTGTCGGTTTCAAATTGTAACTGATCGTCAGTTTCGCGCCGTTGTCAATGTTGCAGTCTCCGGTAAACTCAATGGAAAATGTGCCATTGGATCCTTCGGTCGGATCGGTCCGATTCGTCGAGTAGGTCGGGGTGCATCCGCTACCCGTCACATTTACCACCGGATCCCCTTCCAATATCAGGCGATTATTCATCTGCTCTGTGAATTTGACATTCAAGGTCCCGCCGCCTTGTTGCCACTTCACACTCTCCCAGCCCGCACCATCAAAAGTGTATATGCTGGTAAACGCCATCAGGTTGGCAACATCGCAAATCTCTGTGGCAACGGCGGGCACGGTCCTTAACGAGATGATTCCCAATTCGGGATCTGGACAGTCAACAGTTGTTGTGACAGAGGCTTCCGCCTGAACATCGCAGTTGCAGCAGTCTTTTCCGCTGACTTCCACTTTATTCTCCCAAGTGTTTCCGCAACTGTCACATATGTTATCGGTCGCCATGGCAGGAATCTTGAAATCCTGATTATATGTCAGAGGCGTTCCGGTCAGGCTTGATGAGGGGATTGTCCAAGTGATCGTGCCAGAGGTGGCTGTGTCGTAGCTGGCAGGAGGGGACGGCATCGACACGACTGTCCAGTCTGTGGGATAGGTGTCTGTCAGCGTGAGATCGGTTCCGGGCACACATGTCAAATGATCGGCATAGTTCACTGTGATGACGCAATTGACGGTCTGTTCTTGGTCGGTGATCGGAATGATCGGATCAATCGGATCCCCTGAAATGGTGCAGGTCTTTGTCACCTGCAACTCCGGTTTTGGGCCCGATGACGCGTCAATGACATAAGAACTCGATTCAAGCGGCGATTTGAATGTCAAGCCGCACACGTTCTGATACGTCGGCTCCCATACCAGGGTGCCGCCAGCGGAATCGCCGGCTGAACACCAGTCTGCCGGCGAGGGGGGTGAGTAGGTGAGGTCGAATGTGAGGGTCTTGCTCCCGCCTGCGGGGATATCGCCGATGCCTTCAAAGGTTCCGGAATTATACGATACGCCATCCGTGGTGACTGCGGAAACGGTCAACGGGGAGAAATCCACCTTGAGCGTGACCCCTTTGGCCTCGCTGCCGCCGGTGTTTTTTATCTCCATGGATAATCCAGGTGCCGTCACATCTCCTGTGGCGCAATATGAAACGGGAATGGTGATGGCAGGGGGCGTGTATTCGAGAAAGGGGTATTCCATTTGCAGGTCCACGCTCGACTGGGCCGATACTTCATTTCCGCAAGTCCCGGCCCCGCATCCCCAGACTGCGGAGATGTCATTGGTCAGATATTCGCATCCGATCACCCGTGTTTGGACGGATATGTCCACATGCTCCCCCGGTTCGATGCTCAATAGTCCGGAATGGGTGGACGAGTTGAATTCGCGAGGACTTGACGCGCTGTCAGTGAATTCCATACCGGATCCGAGTGTCTCTGTGACCCCCATATTTTTGACCCGCCCCAACCCGCTGCTCCTCACACGGATCCGCCAAGTGATCGTGTCGCCGATCTCCGCGTCTGGTTCCGATGTTTCTGTGATGGGAGTGCTGTTGACATGGGTGGCCACCTTGGTCAGGGAGATCGCCCCGGGATTTACGGTATAGGGTCTGAGGAAATTCAGGTCATCATAACTCCCCGCACCCGCATCTGTGAAAGAGACTTTGGTGGCATGGTCACCGGAGACCGCGTCACAGTCCGCGCCATATGTGAAATCTTTGCTGATGGATCCGCCAACAGGCACGGTGTTGCCGTTTGATGTGTGTGAGGAGGGAGTGAATCCGCTGGAGATGGTGTTGGTGATGTCCACATTGGTGGCATCCTCGTCACCGCTGTTGGTCAGGGTCACCCGGAAGGTCACATCTTCGCAGTTGTTGATCGGGTTGTTGTTCCCGCCGAACTGGTTCACCGCGATTTCCATGGCCGGCGGGTCATAGACCGTCACATTTGAAAGGCCAGGCTCCCCAAGGTCACAGGCCCCGTTGCGGTTGAGATCAAGACAGACCCAGCCCTCAACCACGCCCTCATCAGGGATGGAGGCTTCCAGCGCGACCGCGTCCGCCACCGCGGCGCTGACCGTTTCTCCCGGATGCACGAGGAGCTTGATGGTCTCCTGATTGTCCGCGGGGATATGTTGGGATGGCAGAGTCATCGGATCAATCCAGACCGCATGGCCGCCGGGTTCCATCTCCTCAAATCGGTACCATCCGTCTTCATCCGTGACGGTTGTCTGGATATCGGTTTTGAGTACAACATCAGACAACTCTGCATGGCCGATCTTGGCACCTGAAAATATTAAAAGACCGACTATAAAAATTTTTAATAGCCCACATGACACTTGGGTCCCTTTTTCTGACCTGCGCATGATTCCATCCTCCATCTTGTTTGAAATCGGTTGACATAAACACCGTAAATCATATTATTATAATCCTATCTTATCGGATTGTCAAATCCAAACATCCAACAATCCAACAAAAAGATTGTCCCGGGCGCAGTTTGCAGTTCCGCCTTCAGGCGGTGTGAGACCTCATGTCAACCCTTGTGTATCCTGAACTGTCACAGAAGATGTCCATGAAAATCGGCAAGGAAAACCGCTACAAATGGACCCGGCGAAGGCACTGGGAAAAATTTGCAAAAGGAATCGGGGTGAAACCCCGGTTTGTGTTCACAATTGCCGAGACCATGGTGGAAAGACTTGAAAGGGAATCGGTGAACATCGCGGGAGAGTTTGTTGCTCAGTATGGCGGAGAGGAAATCATTGCCAAGATAAAGGATATTATCGTGAGACATGCTTCGTCTTTCTGAATGGTGAATGCTTTGTTGACGATCTCAAAGCGGTCTCTGACACTATTTGTCAAAGATGTCACAGAGAAACCCATGTCCGCGGCCAAGTTAAACCCTCTGAGCGGCATTCAATTCCTTGCCAATCATCCATCCCCCGATCACTGAGAGCAAAGTTTGCCGTTCGGGAAAATTCTGTCAGTTCTGCAATGCTCCCGCGCCGTTTTTTACCGTTCGGGAATATTTTGCCAGTTTTGCAACATTCCCGTATTATTTTTTACCGTTCGGGAATATTATATGCCTGATTCGTCTCAAATCAAGGATTTATTCCCGAACGGGAATTTTTTTGGGGAGGTCATCTGGCGGTTCAGAGAGCGATCCCCGAAGCCTTGCCAACGGCAGAAACGTGTTGGTCACACCGGCGGCCAAGCCCACGTTGTAGAGTACGAGCGCAGCGATGATGCCGCTGTGGAGGAGGAACACGCAACCGACGTTGACCATCGAGGGGATCAGCGTGGTGCCCAAGGAGACATTGACATTTTTGTCAAGCGACTCGGCCAGCTCAAACATCCTTCCCACCTGCTCCAATGTCCCGTCCAGCAGGATGATGTTCGCGGTGTCCGTGGCGACCGTCGAGGCCCCGCGCAGGGAGACGGAGACTTGGGCCTTCTTCATGGCGATCGCGTCATTGATGCCGTCCCCGATGAAGCAGACGGTCCTCCCCTCCCTCTGCAGTTGTCCGACAATGTCCGCCTTCTGTTCCGGGAACACCTCCGCGAAGTAGTGGTCCATGCCGAGGTCTTCGGCCAGCCGGCGGGTCGGCCGCTCATGGTCCCCGGAGATGATGTGCGTGGTGATGTCGCGTTCCCGCAACTGCGCCAAGGTCTCCCTCACCTCGGGGCGGATCGCGGTGTGCAGCTCGATGGCACCGGCCAGCTGACGGTCTCTGGCCACCATGACTAGGGAATGGCCGGCCTCATGACAGGTGTCCATGAGCGTCCCGACCTCCCCCGGAATCGGAATCCCCTCCATCTCCATGAAGCGGGGGCTGCCCACATGGATCGTCATGCCGGAGATTCTCCCCTCAATCCCGTATCCCACCTCATATCTGGCCCCGTCCACCGCGGAGAGGTCCAATTCACACTCTTCCGCCTTTTCAACGATTGCCCGAGCAATCGGATGGGTCTGCCGATATTCGGCCCATGCGGCATATTGCAACACCTCGACCGCCCGATGTCCCGGGCACGGATGCGTCTCCGAGACAATCGGTTGCTCAAGGGTCAGGGTCCCGGTCTTGTCGAACACCACGGTGTCCACCTTGGCCAACAGTTCCAAGGCGCGGCCGTCCTTGACCAGCAGGCTGTTCTTGGACGCGACCCGGAGATGGTTCAGCAGGCTGATCGGCCCCAGGATCCGCATGTCATCCCCCAAACCGCTGGTGAGGACGGCGAGCGCGCCGACATGCCCCACCACCGGCAGGGCCAGCGCGCCGACGGCCAGTGTCGGCAGGGATAGGCGGTTGGCGATCTCCTCCCCCCTCGACTCGATGGACATCTTGTAGTCAACGGTGCGGTTCAGCACCTCGCCGATCTGGGCCACCACTGTGTCGGATCCCGAGTTCTCCACTTGGACACCGATCCGGCCGGCCAGCACCACTGTTGATGCGAAGACCTGCTCGCCGACGCCCTTCTCCAAGGGCTGGGATTCGCCGGTGAGGATGTGCTGGTCCACCGAGGCCATCCCCTCCGTGATCCTTCCGTCCGCGGGAATTCGCTCCCCGGCCCGGACCACAACGATATCCCCGGCCCGCACCGTCTCAAACGGCACCTCCACCTCGACCCCTTCTCGCATCACCCAGACGGTGCTTGGCTGCTCGCTGAAGATGTCGGTCAGCTTTCGGGTGGTCTTCTCTCGGATCCTGCACAGCAGCTTCTCTCCCGCAAAATAGAAGAAGGCCGCCAGGGAGGCGATGAAGATGTGACCTGTCAGAAATATTCCGGGAATGGAGATAGAATAGACTGCCTCAGCCGTCACCTCGCGTCGCTTGAAGATCGCCTCATACGCACTATGAAAAATGGGGAGTGTGGTGTAGAGGAGCGCGGGAACGGAGAGGATGAGCAACGGCGGGTAAGCCAGCATCCCTGCCGTGGTCAGTCCCAGCGAGACAGAGGCGATGGCCAGATCCTGGTTGATCTCTGCCTCAGTGAAGGTCTCCTTTTTTACGGGAAGCTGATCAGAACCGGGGGATGTGAGTGATTTTCCCGGATACTCCCTCTTTTTCTGGATATGCTGTTTTATCTTTTTGTACACAGTATTCCCTGCGGCCACACCGGCAGCAGGAAGGAAAAACAGGATCGGCAGTGGCATGATTCTTTGACTCCTTATTCTTTATCTGCTCTGGAGTGCCAAACTTACAGTTTGCCATGGGGATTTTGCCATTTGCTCCGGAGTGCCAAACTTGCAGTTTGGCATGGAAATTTTGCTCCGGAGTGCCAAACTTCCAGTTTGGCATGGAAATTTTGCTCCGGAGTGCCAAGCTTCCAGTTTGGCATGGGGATTTTGCCATTTGCTCCGGAGTGCCAAACTTGCAGTTTGGCATGGAAA
>JAOZRQ010000100.1:0-1291 GCA_029940115.1 Desulfobacterales bacterium | reverse complement strand
CAGTTTGGCATGGAAATTTTGCTCCGGAGTGCCAACTCTCTGAAATTTAACACAGAATCTGACCGCACAGGTCGAAAAATTTTGCCCGGTTATTTCACATCCTTGAAAAACAAGCCGTATATAGGCTGTTTTCGGATCATCTTGAGTGATTTCAGCATATCCGCGGCGCGTTCAAAATCCGCCTCTTTCAGAGCGGTGCTGTCCAGATCAATCAGGTTTTCCACCACATCAAGCATCCATAGCTGTTTCTCGGGCGTTGTCTTGAATTCGGTCTGATTGGCGATCTTTGTGATATGTGCCACGGTCTCATCTTTATGCCCAAAAGCGTACTTCCATCCTTTCAACGTCGCTTCGACAACCTTTCTGCACACATCCGAATGCTTTTCGGCAAACTCCTCCCGGACATACAGCCCATCTTCCGGCAGATTCATGCCGAGTTCTGAGAAGTCAAACAGAGTCAGTTCATTCTCTTTGATGCCGGATGCCAATATCTGTTTATATTCATTGTAACGCATGGCCGATGCGATATCAACCTTCCCTTCCAAAAAAGGCTCGATTGTGAATCCCTGAGAGACGAGTTTTACGCGGTGGAGCGTATGTTTTTTGATCAGGGCTCTCGGAAGAACGCTGAACACGCCGTCCCAGACCCCGAGCGTATGTCCGCGGAAGTCTCTCACAGACTTGATCCTGGCCGATTTCTTTGCCACCAGAATGAGTGCCGGCTTCTGAAAAAACTGGGCAATCAGCACAAGCTTCTTGGGATGATTCGCGCGCATGATAAGCCCTGACGCGAGCCAAGCTGTCTCAAAATCATTTTTTCTGGAAAGAAGGCCGAGAAGTCCCTTGACTTTCGGATCAACCGGCATGACATCCGCATCAATCCCGGCTTCCTGATAGAAGCCCTTTTCCGCGGCCATGTAATACCCTGCAAACTGGGTCTGGGGGACCCATTGCAGGCGGATCGTGTGAGAAGCCTCTGACAGAGACACAAAAAACAGAACCACTCCCCACGCGATCAGAATGGGGTGACACTTTTTCATAATATTCCTCCTTTTTCTTTAATCTTGCCCATGTTCGGGATGAATTTTTCGGGGTAAAGGTAAATATTCGGTAAACCCTGTGCTCGCTCCCGCCGGATTGCCAAATCCGGCGGGATGGCGGTTCGGATTTGTCAATCAGAACCGAGCGTGGGTGGGTGATGTCGACGGGTTTTACCGAATACTTACGGGTAAAGGGCAAACGCAAAAGACCGCTTCGCTCATCTTTTGCACTCCTTTGGGATGCGCCAAAC
>JAOZRQ010000563.1 GCA_029940115.1 Desulfobacterales bacterium | reverse complement strand
ATCCGCGTGATCCGCCTGATCCGCGGTTTGAATGCGGGGAAACAAGGAAACAACACTTTGTTTGACATTCCAAGTTTTTCTTGATAATGGGGGAAACGCGTCAAGACGCAAGAAGGGCTGCTTAGTCATCGAGGTTGAAAGGCAATGAGTCTCAAACCATGGAGGTTGAAAGGCCTTTCTTGCACTCCCTTTGTTGAGCTCTCACAAACGCCTGACGGGACAATGGATGGACAGCTCAGACAAGAGAGGGACAAAAGTTGTCTGCCAAAAAGCCGGACAAAAGTTTCACCCACATCCGACAATCGACAAAAAAAATGGCAGCCACCAACATGACGGCAACAATCAAACCTGAACCCCACAGAAACCAACTCACCAACTCACAAACTCACAAACTCTTTAACTGATTTACATAGGAGAAAATTTATATGAATGACGACTGTATCTTCTGCAAAATTGCAATCGGAGAGATTCCGACAGATTTTTTATATGAAAACGAAAGACTCATGGTATTCAGAGACATCAATCCCCACGCGCCGGTTCACCTTCTGATTGTTCCCAAAAAGCATATCAGAAGCGTCAATGATCTGACAGAGGCGGATCATGAGATCCTGTCCGAATTGATCATGGTGGCAAAGGAGATGGCAAAGGCGGAATCCGTATCAGAATCCGGTTATAGGCTATTCTTCAATGTGGAAAGAGGCGGGGGCCAAGTCATTTTTCACCTGCATCTGCATCTTATCGGCGGATGGAAGAAGTGAAAGAAGGGGAGGAATGAATGAAAGTGGATGAAAAGGATATCCGTCCGATATGGTTTGATGACATGTCGGAGACCGTGAAGGTGATTGACCAGCGGATGCTTCCTCACGAATTTGTCGTCGCGGATCTGAGCACGGTGGATGATGTCATCCGCGCGATAAAGGAGATGGTGGTGAGAGGCGCGCCCCTGATCGGGGTGACAGGGGCATATGGCGTATATTTGGCGACCGTTCATTCCGAGACAGAAGCCGATCTTATGGATGAATGCAATCGCCTGAAAGCGGCCAGACCCACGGCCGTGAACCTCGCCTGGGCGGTGGACCGGGTCTTGTCCGAAGTGCTCAACGTGACGCTTGAATTCCCGGAACCTTCGGAAGCCTTGAAGGAGAGCATGACGGTGGCACGGAAGGCGGCCTCGGCCATCGCTGAACTGGAAGCCGAAAATTGCAGGAAAATTGGCGAACACGGCTTGGAACTGATCCAAGAGATCAGCCGCGAAAAAAGGGGAGAGACCGTCAACCTCCTGACCCATTGCAATGCGGGATGGCTCGCGTGCATCGAATACGGGACAGCCACCGCGCCCATGTATGCCGCTTATGAGGCGGGCATTGATGTCCATGTCTGGGTGGATGAGACGCGGCCGCTGAATCAGGGGGCCCGACTCACCGCGTGGGAACTCGGCAAATGCGGGATCAGGCATACCGTCATCACCGATAATGCAGGGGGCCATCTCATGCAGCACGGCATGGTGGACCTGGTGATTGTCGGCACGGACCGGACCACCGGGACCGGAGACGTCGCGAATAAGATCGGGACCTATCTCAAGGCCCTCGCGGCCAAGGACAACCATATCCCCTTTTATGTGGCATTGCCCTCAAGCACCTTCGACTGGACCTTGCGGGACGGTGTCGCTGAAATCCCCATCGAAAAGCGGGATCCCGACGAAATCCGATATGTCCAAGGGGTTGACCAAGACACGACAAGAAGCGTTCTGGTTCCGCCAGTGGACAGCCCCGCGACCAATTATGCGTTTGACGTGACACCGGCCAGACTTGTCACCGGCTTTATCACAGAAAGAGGGATATGCAGGGCCGAGGAGGCGGATATCAGGCGATTGTTTCCTGAGGCTCGATAAAGAGGACTGGGTTCTGGGCTCTGCTCATTACTCAAAAGCGACACCTTCTCCCTGCAAACCTCCGACTGTCAATGCCCCGGTGCGGAAATTCCTGTGCCGGCAGAAAAGTCGGGAACCGGCCCTGCACATCAGAGGCTCATCCGCGTCCATCCGCGGTTTGCTGATCATGTGAGACCGCAGATGGACTCAGACAAAACCTGCCCCATCGTTGCAAGGTGTCGTTTTTGAGCCATTAATCTGCAACGGACAACATGCAACGTGTCGTTTTTGAGTCATTAATCTGCAACGGACAACATGCAACAATCCGTAGCCGAAGGATGTTTTCGATCCTCCAGATCAGACAACATGCAACACTCAACGGACAACATATAACAATGACAGACCTGACTGACGTTGAAAAAAAGGTCATCGCTTTTATTCAGGGCGATATGCCAGTCACGGAGCGGCCATATCGTGAGATCGCTGACACGCTGGGTATGACAGAAGATTCGCTCCTTGATATAGTGAAGGACCTATGCGAAAGGGGCCTGATCCGACGATTCGGCGCGACTTTGCGGCACCAGAAGTCCGGATTTGAGGCGAATGTGATGGTGGCGTGGCAGGTTGATGAGGCCCAGATTGACGCGGCAGGGGAAATCATGGCGGGCTTCAGCGAGGTGTCGCACTGCTACAGACGAGACCCGGCTGATGAATGGCCCTACAACCTCTACACCATGATCCATGCCCAGGATGAATCGTCGTGTCGGGAAATCGTTCGCAAACTTTCTGCCGAGACTTCCCTATATACTTATACCCTTCTCTTCAGCCGCAGGGAGTTGAAAAAGACCTCGATGCAATACTTTGGCAGCTCGTAGTTCCGCCTTTAGGCGGTCGCTTCCCCTAAAGGCAACTGAGGGGTATTCCAAAGAAACCAAAGAGGCATCCTTCATTTTGCATGGAAAGTAGTTTGCACTTTCCGGATGGAAAAAGTTTGCAGTTCCGCCTTCAGGCGATGTCAGACCGCCTAAAGGCGGAACTACGAACTTTTTGGCCTCAAAAAAACTGTGAACTGATGGATGAAGGATGCCACCAAAGAAACCAAGTTTTTTCAAAAAGCTTAGTTTCCCTCTCTCGGACAAACCATGAAGAATGACACACCGCATATTCTTCTTGTGAACCCGTGGATATATGATTTCGCGGCTTATGACTTCTGGGCCAAGCCGATGGGGTTGTTGCTCCTTGCTTCGATTCTCAGGGCGCATCGGTTTGCAGTGACTTACGTGGACTGTCTGGACCGCTTTCATCCGAGCGCCGTGCGAACCGACCCTTACGCCAGACACGGCCGCGGACCCTATATTAAAACCCGGGTCCCCACCCCTCCGGGGCTTGAAGACGTGGCCCGCCGTTTTTCCAGATATGGCGTGAAAGCGGAATGGTTCAGCGCGGATCTCCGCTCCATCCCCGAACCGGAACTGGTGTTCGTGACCTCCCTGATGACCTACTGGTACCCGGGAGTGCAGGAGACCATACGGGCCATAAGAGACGTCTTTCCGAACCCCCCGATCATCCTCGGAGGGATCTATGCCAAGCTCTGCCATGACCACGCGGTAAGACATTCTGGCGCGGACAAGGTGGTGACGGAGGCGGGAGAGAAGATCATATTGGAGCTTGTCAGGGAGCATACCGGTTTTTCGGCAAATCCGGAATTTGATCCAGATGATCTGAACGCCCATCCATGGCCCGCTTATGACTTGCAACGGAAGATCGCATACATTCCGCTTCTCACGTCCAGGGGATGTCCGTTCTCCTGCGCCTACTGCGCCTCAAGTTTCCTGAATCCGAGATCCATGAGGCGGAATCCGCTGTTGGTGGTCGAAGATATCAGGCATTGGCATGAGACCTGTCAGGTCAGGGATTTCGTGTTTTACGATGACGCGCTGCTCACCGACGCGGACGCGCACATCATTCCGATGCTTGAGGGGATTATCGGATCAGGCATGAACGTCCGCTTTCACACGCCGAATGCGGTTCACATCCGGGGCATCTCAAAAGAGATCGCGAGATTGATGGTCCAAGCCAATTTCAAGACCCTGCGTCTGGGCCTTGAGACCACCGCGTTTGAGGAGAGAAGCAGGCTCGACCGGAAGGTGACCGCAACGGAATTTGTCCAAGCGGTCTCCTATCTTAAAGAAGCGGGGTTCGGGGAAAATCAGATGGGCGCATATCTGCTCATGGGGCTTCCGGGCCAGTCTGTACGAGCGGTGAAGGATTCGATTCTCACCGTCAAACAGAGCGGGATAACGCCGGTGCTTGCCTACTATTCCCCGATTCCGCATACAACACTCTGGCCCTTGGCGGTGGCCTCGTCCCGCTACGATCTTGAAGCGGATCCGTTGTTCACAAACAACGCCATATTTCCGTGCGGAATGGAGACTTTCTCATGGAATACCATTTCATATCTGAAAAATCTGATCAGTTTGTAGTTCCGCCTTTAGGCGGTGTGACACCGCCTGAAGGCGGAACTACA
>JAOZRQ010000099.1 GCA_029940115.1 Desulfobacterales bacterium | reverse complement strand
CACAAGTCCCTGCGGGACAATGAAGGAGCGATCCCCCAACTCGTGAATGCGCCCCATCCTCGCCGAACCGCCTCACCGAATACGTCTTTCCCACCTGCCGTGCCCCGCGAATGATGAGGGGTTTCCGCCGTCTGGCCTGTTTCCAGCTTCTCAGTTTCTGATCAACAAACCGTTTCATAATTGAAGGATGAAGGATGAGAAACCAAATTTTTTCAAAAAGCTTGGGTTTTTCGCCTGTACAAAAACTAGTGCCTGACCAAATAAGTTTTGACGGGTGGCATTTTTCAGAAGCCATTGAATGACGAGGCTTTTCAGAATCCTGAACCCATCAAAATTAATTTTTCTTGCAGTCGGGAAGTCGGCCCGTTTGGGAAAAAGCCGGGTTTCTCGCCCGTTCCCGATTTTTTGTCCTGTACACAGGTCAAACATACAACACACCATTTAAAAATACAAGGTTATTTTTAATTGGAGCTTTTAAAAAGGATGGGGTTCTGGAAATTTCCATGGGTGTTGTCGTCTCTCATCCGTCTGGCAACATTTTTTTTCCAGACTGGATGCGAGAAAGAGAGCCATCATCTGTATGCTGGATTATATGGGGAATTCAGGATGCAGGAGCAGAAATTTGCTTGAGAGGCAAAAAAATCTTTGGCAATGGATTTCATCCATGTCAAAAAAAGGATTTGTTTGTCAATCTGACATATAGAGAATGCCATGAGCAGGAGGGCTGATGTCCAAAAACAGAGAACTCCCCGATTCCGCAACCTTGTGGACAATGGTGCGGGACAATGTGACCGGGCTGATCTGGGAGGGGAGACAAAGTCGGGATTGTATTCATTGATCACATTGTCACTCATGTGCATCCTCCATTTCCAATGTACTAGAATTGTTCCACATCAGTAAGGACAATTTGAAAATCATCTCACATGAATTCACTGGGGCCTGACCGAAAGGTCAGTTTGCAGTTCAGTTTGCAGTTCCGCCTTCAGGCGGTGCGAGACCGCCTGAAGGCGGAACTGCAAACTGATTCATCTCCAAAAATTTCTCCAATTGTCCTTCATAATAGGGGCGATTCTCTTGGCTTGCCTCAAGTGCGCGTCTCGCTGCGGAGATGGCCTCCTCAAACTGCCCGTTCACATAATGGGATTCCGCAAGGGTGTCCAAGATATGCGGGGACGGATCCAAGGCCGAGGCTTTTTGCGCCAAGTCCAAGGCCCGTTCCGGATGCCTGAGCCGTTCCTCCTCGCAGGTGGCAAAGAGCCATGCCAGATTGTTCAGCACATGGGCGTCCGGTTTCAGGTGCAGTGATTTCTGATAGGCCGCGATGGCCCCCTCATAGTTTTTTCTATTGTGGCAGATATCTCCCAACGTGCTGTAAAGCTCCGGTTTTTCAGGATTCCTTTCGATTTCCCGGTGAATGGCCGTCTCCAGAAAGTGATGACTCAATCTCTCCCCGACATCACTGAAATTCAGGTGATATCCGATCCCTCCGATCAAACATATTCCCACGAGATAGACCGCCATGCTTTTCCTTATCTTCTGCCCATGGCGGGCGATCCAGCGCCTGTCCGCCTCGCACTTCCTCAGATATTCCATCCGCTCGGCGATGCTGAAATGGTGCCAGTTCGGCTTGTCAGGGGGCTGCCCGCTGGTCCGGGTGATCTTTTCAAATGTGGAAATCAGGGGCTGCGCGCTGTCAAAGAGGGTATAAACATAGGTATCCGCCTCCCGCTCGAAATTACGCATGAAGTATCCGAATACATACCGAAAATAGATGAGAAAGATCAGGATGTTGATGACGCTGAAGATGGCCGACATGACCGCAACTTGGCTGACTCCTGCCTCGGTGATGAATTGGAACACCGGCTCAATATAGAAGATGAGGCAGGCAATCAGATCAAACGTGGCATATGAGAGGAACATGTAACCTGCAAAGAAGAACAGGTAAAACAACAGGTGTCTTTTCTTGATATGGCCGATCTCATGCGCGATGACCGCGTCGATCTCTTCGGAATCAAGATAGTTCAGCAGACCGTCTGTGACAAGGATGTAACGGAACCTTCTGACCAGCCCCATGACGCCCGCGGTGATCATCTTCCCGCCGAATATGGGCCAGCAAAGAATGTTTGCATATCCCATGCCCGCTCTTTGACACAGGTCCTCGATTCGCGTTCTGTCATACCCCGGCTCCAGTGGTTTGCATCGCCAGAATGCCCGGATCATAACCGGTCCCACCACGGCCACAGCGAAAAGAAAGAAGAGGAAAAAGGAGACTTCCCCCTCGGTGGTGGCAAGAAACCCTTTCGGCTGCTCATATGGCAACGCGTTGATCAGGTCGGCGATGCCGGACAGGAGGAGCCAAGGCAACAGGATCGGCACGGAAAACAGGATGTTCGACACCACATAGGATCGCCGGGTCAGCTCCTCGGCGTAAAGCTTCTGATACGCGCCGTACGCACAGGCCCACACGATCCCGACATAACCGGCAAAAAGCCCAAGAAAAATCAGGGCCTGACAGGTGGGGATGAGGGTGAGGAGCGGGATGTTCGCGGTGAACGATGTCAGGTTCAGCCCATAGATGTCCATGGTGAAAATCAGAAGCGCGATGACAAACTGACGGGTCAATATCAAATTGAAATCGTGGTCAAGACTTGAGAACCCTTCTATTTTCCAGCTCGGAAGATGGGCGGGCGATTTCTGTGCAAGAACCCCTTCTTTTTTTGGGATCGAAATGACAGATGGCAAGCGCGTCGATGTGTGGAAAAGGTGCAACTTCTCAATCCGCCGCTCCAGCCGGTGAAACTGGATCCAAGTGAAAAAGGCAAAGATCAGAATCAGGCCCGTGAAGAGACCGAATGTCTCAAAGGGAGTGAAACTTGTCTCCTCCGTGGGATGATGGGTGACGTATATGAGCAACGCGATGATAAAGTATATGAAATTGCCGAACATAATTAATTATGGGGCATTGGCGATGGGCCATTGGCGATGGGTCCGTCTCCCGGATGCCCTGATGATCCTTTCCTCTTGCCCCTCGCCCAAAAAACTTGAAGAGCAAGTATAGAAGGTTTTTGTGTGGACATGAAATTTTGGAAAACTTCTGCGCCGGGTACTTGCTTGTCAGGATAATTCATACTCTGTACATGATTTCGGATGGGATGTCAAGCCATCCCTGTTTACAGGACAAAAAAAGTGAATGGGGAAAGAAACCCGGCTTTTTCTGGCGATTGGGAAGTCTGCCCGGTTGAAAAAAGCCGGGTTTCTTGTCCTGTACAGGACAAAAATAAAAGAAACCCGGTTTCTGACACTGTGTCGCGCCATGCAAACCTGATCGCCCAATCCTTGAAGGCTGAAACCGGGTTTCTCTGCCATCAAACTTTTAGATCAATTCTCTGGAACTTGTCCCCAACGTCTTTTGTCATCAAACTTTTGCATTGACAAACCCATATTTTTCTTTTAAGTACATTCAAGACTTGTCATTCCTGCGAAAGCAGGAATCCACTTCTTCGGATGGCGAGGCAGATGGAGGAGAGACAGAATGTTTTGCGATGTGATCTTGACCCAAAAAAATGACAAATATGTCGCACAGGTCAGGGAATGGCCCGGGGTCACTGCTGAAGGGGACACCCGTGACGAGGTGATTTGTCAGGTGCGAACCCGGCTGTCCGAATATCTGACCCAAAAAGCTGAGATTGTCCGAGTCGAGGTTCCCCTGTCGGAGATGACGGGAAACCCTTGGCTTGACAAGTTCGGCTGGTTCAGGGACGATCCCACATATGATGACTGGCAGGCTGAAATGGCCGCTTACCGCGAAGATATGGATCGGAATGAGGGGCAATCAGAATGACATTGCACATATTGGACACGGATCACCTCAGTCTGCATCAGCGCGGACACAGGCAATTGAAAAATCGGCTGATGACTTTTATTGTCTTTCTGCCAGAATTTGAGGACATCGCCATGTAGCCAGTGAATCAACGGAGAGACGTTTAGGAGACCGACGTTTGAACAGACTGCAAAACATAACCCTCAACGGATTCAAGTCCATTAAGTCAACGGTGCTTGATTTGCGTTCACTGAACATTCTGATCGGGGCAAACGGAGCGGGCAAGAGCAACCTCATTTTGTTTTTCAAGATGCTCAATGAGATGATGGCCCGACGCCTCCAGCTATACATCGGCATCTCAGGACGCGCCCAGTCCCTCCTCCACTTCGGTTCCAAGACAACCCCCGAGATGGAGGCAAGACTGGCATTTGAAGTCGAAGAGGGGACGAACATCTATCGCCTGCGCCTCTCCCATGCCGCGGGTGACTCACTGATCTTTGCCGAGGAGACATTGAACTTTCTGCAACCGGGCTGTCCCTCTCCAAGGGTTGACCGGTTGGGCGCGGGGCATCAGGAGACAAAGATCAGTGGGGCGGCAGAGGCCATGCCGACGGCCAGGACGCTCAAATATATGCTCGACCGTTGCCGTGTGTATCACTTTCACGACACATCCGCCATGGCAGGTGTGCGCCAATCCTGTTACGTCGGCGACAACAGATGGCTGATGCCGGATGCCGGAAATTTGGCCGCCTTGCTCCTGAAATTCCGCGAAGAGAACAGCGCATCATATCAGCGCATCATCAGAACCATTCGTCTTATCGCACCGTTTTTTGATGACTTTGAACTTGAGCCGGATGGCGCTGATCGCGTCATTCTGAACTGGCGGGAAAAAAAGACGGACAGGATATTCGGGCCCCACCAACTTTCAGACGGCACGTTGCGAGCCATCTGTCTGACCACCCTGCTCCTACAGCCGGAAAAGACCATGCCGGCACTCATCGTTGTTGACGAACCGGAACTGGGTCTTCACCCGTATGCCCTCAATGCTGTGGCGGCCTTGTTCAAGAAGGCTTCGCAATATGCACAGATTCTCATCAGCACCCAGTCCAGTTCCTTCTTGGACAGCTTTGATCCTGAAGATGTGATCGTGGTGAATCGGGAGGGCAGGGAATCACAATTCAGACGACTGGACCCCTCAGAATTGGACGCTTGGCTTGATGAGTACAGTTTGGGAGAGGTTTGGGAGAAAAATGTGATTGCAGGGGGGCCGCATTGATGGCACGTCTCTATCTGTTTGCCGAGGGGCAGACTGAGCAGACATTCGCCGACATCCTGCTGAAACCCCGTCTGAGCCAGTGTCAGGTGTTCATGCACAAGCCCATGCTCATCGCTCACGCAAAAAGGAAGGGACAGGCGCATCGCGGTGGCGGTCGCAGGTACATGCCGATGAAGAACGACATTGTGCGTCTTCTCAGGCAGGAGCAATCCTCGGATGTGTTCTTCACCACCATGATTGACTTATATGCCATCCATTCTGATTTTCCGGGATTGGCCAAGTCCGAGAGCATGCGCCAAGCTCCTGTGCGACGGGTTGAGTTTCTGGAGCAATGCTTTGAACAGGATATCGGCGATGAGCGATTCATCCCATACATCCAGTTGCATGAATACGAGGCGTACCTCTTTGCTGACCCAGCGTGTTTTAAGGACCTTGATGACACTCGCACCAAGGAGATTGAGGCGCTCAAGGCCATCGCCGCCCAACATCGCACACCTGAGCTGATAGACGACGGGCAGCATACGGCTCCCAGCAAACGCATCAAGGCTCATTTTCCCTGTTATGGAGAGGCAAAGCCTGTTTTCGGACCCCTGTTGGCTGAACGGATTGGACTGCAAACAATTCGGAACCGATGTCCCCACTTCAACAAATGGCTGTCACGCCTTGAATCATTGAACGAATAATCAAATGAGGCGGTTTGATAAAATCTGATTATAACGCTTTTCGGGGAGGCCGCTGTCCGTGAACTTGAACTTGAACTTGAACCCGAACGTGAGCTTGAATGTGAACATTGATTTGCGGCCAAGTTCAAGTATAAGTTCAAGTTCAAGTTCACGTTCACGGGCTCCCCTAAATCCGTTATAATCAGAATAAAATTAACCCATGAGGTGTCAATGATGACCGCATTCATCACAAGGAGACTGATTTTTCTGATCTTTGTGCTGTTCGGCGTTTCCGTGCTGATCTTCGGCATTCTGATGAGCTTCAGTCCGGAACGGCGGGCAGCCGCTTATGTGACCACGCCCCAGCAGGCAAAGGATATTCCCCGGCTGGTCAAGCAGTATGGGTTGGACGATCCTTTCTATGTCCAATATTTCCGCTGGACCAAGGAGGTCGCATCCGGAAACCTCGGCTGGTCTCTGGTGGCCGTGCAACCAGTCTGGAACGCGTTTCTGATGTATTTTCCCATTACGCTGGAGCTGAACCTCTTTGCATCGCCGATCGTCATCCTATTGGGGATATGGCTCGGCACCCAATCCGGGATCCGTCGGGACACATGGTTTGATCACAGCACACGGGTATTTGCCATCATTGGATGGTCCTTGCCCACCTTTCTGTTCGCCCTGATCCTGCTCATGGTCTTTTACGGCTATTTCCAACTCTTCCCGCCCGGAATCATCGGGGATCAGTGGAGCATGTTCATCGTGGACAACCCGGACAAGTTTACCCGTTACACCGGCATGTACACCTTGGACGGCCTTCTCAACGGCAAGCCCGAGATCACGTTGAACGCGCTCAAGCATCTAATCATGCCGGTTCTGACTCAGGTGATCGTGGTGGTGGCCCTGCTCATGCGGGTGATGCGCTCCGGCATGATCGAGGAGATATCCAAGGACTATATCATGACCGCCCGGGCCAAGGGGGCGGACAAGAAGACCATGTACATCAAACATGCCCAGAAGAACGCCCTGATCCCGGTGATAACGGTCGCGGGGCAGTTGGTGGGCCTTTCCATGGAAGGGAGCATCGCGGTGGAGGTGGTCTTCAACCGCCAAGGCATGGGCTGGTGGGTCGCTGAATCGGCCACCCAGCTGGACATGCCGGTGCTGATGTGTCTCTGTCTCTTCATGGGGGTGGTGTTTGTGATCACCAACCTGACCATTGACATTCTTTATGCGACCATTGATCCGAGAATACGGTTGGAATAAGTCAAACATTCACCCGTCGCTCGGTTCGGATTGAGAAACCCGGCTTTTTCCAAAGGGCCGACCTCCCGACTGCAAGAAAAAGCCGGGTTTCTTTTCTTCAAGGGAGCAAGAAACCCAGCTTTTTTCCTGCGGTTCATGAGTCGGCCCATTCCTGCCCATCGCTGGATCGAGAGATACCTTCTCCTCAGATGGTCGGCAGGCCCGCTCCTGTGTTCGGCATCTGCTGTGTACAGGGCAAAAAGCCGGAAACGGCCCGCAAGAAAAAGCCGGGTTTCTTTTCTTCAAGGTGCAGAAATGAAAATTGGGAATATTGAAATAAGAGCTCTCATCTAATTGAAAATAAAACTGGATCATTGAATCTTTTTTGCGTTTGGAATTGAAATCTGCAAAGATTTCTGGTAACAAAGAGAGTCATGAAGATTCAGAAAAAACCGATCGGTCATTTTTCCTTGGGAGACCGCAAAACGGTGGGAGCCCATTATACCCCTCGGGTACTCGCCGAGTTTGTCGCTCGAAGAATCTCGGAGGCATGGTCAGGAAAGACCGGTAAAATTCGATTGCTTGACCCCGCTGTGGGTGACGGGGAATTAATCTTCTGGATGTTGAGGGAATTGACCCAGCAGGGCCATGCAGATATTGACGCATTCGGTTTCGACACCGATCCAGACGCGGTTCAATTTGCAACGGACCGGATTAAAACCGCTTTTCCCAAAATTTCACTCTCTCTGAAGCAGGATGACTTTTTGGATTTCGCGTTGGCCCATAAAACTGACACCTTGTTCTTGTCGAATTTTAAGTCGTTTGACTTGGCCATCGCCAATCCGCCATATGTTCGAACTCAGGTCATGGGCGCGAAAAAGGCGAGAGTGCTTTCGCGCCAGTTTGGATTGTCGGGCCGTGTTGATCTTTACTACGCCTTTATCCTTGGCATCGCAGAGGTTATGCAACCGAAAGGCGTTATCGGCATCATTGTCTCCAACAGGTTTATGACCACCCGGTCCGGTGCCAGCGTTCGCAGGCATATCATTGAAAAATTTGACATTCTCCATGTGTGGGATATGGGAGATACCAAAGTGTTTGAAGCCGCTGTTCTCCCGTCTGTCCTTTTGATGAAACGTAAGGGGCGACGACACCGATCAACAGTTCCTGAATTCACCTCCGTCTATTCAACTCCTCACACGCCATCGGCCAGAAAATGTGAAAACATCATGGCGTCGCTCAATGAAAGCGGCCCTGTGAAAGTGGATGGCCAATGTTACATTGTCCGCAAAGGGAAGTTGGATCATGAAGGCAAAATGGATGGGATATGGCGGATGTCAACGGATGCGTCAGATCAGTGGTTTGACATGCTCAAGGCTCATACCTACTGTACATTCGGAGATGTTGGAAAGGTCCGAGTGGGGGTCAAGACAACGGCTGATAAGGTGTTCATCCGCTCGGACTGGAATGAGATGCCCGAAAAAGAGCGGCCCGAACTTTTGCGGCCGCTTATGACGCATCGCGTTGCGAGAAGGTTTAAGGCGACACGTTCTGAAAAACCTGAAATGATTCTCTATCCCCACCAAGTCAGGGAGGGAAAACGGGTTCCTGTGAACATGGATGAATATCCAAACGCACTCAGATATCTGAATCGGCACCGTTCGGTTCTTGAGGCGCGGGAATATGTGTCAAAGGCGGGGAGAAAATGGTTTGAGATATGGGTTCCCCATCGTCCTGACGCGTGGGACCGGCCTAAAATCGTATTCAGAGACATTTCGGAAAAACCGATGTTCTGGATGGAACTGAGCGGATCGGTTGTCAACGGTGACTGTTACTGGCTTGCCTGTGAAAACCCGCAACATACGCATCTTCTGTGGCTGGCATTGGCAATCGGCAATTCCTCATTCACTGAGATGTTCTACGACCGCATGTTCAACAATAAGCTCTATGCGGGGCGGAGACGTTTCATCACTCAGTATGTGGAGAAATTCCCTTTGCCTGATCCGAAATCGGAGGGTTCCAAATCGCTCATTGAACTCGCTGAGAGGATCTATCATCTGATGCCATCACCTGAGACCGAATCTCTGGAAAGAAAGCTGGATCAGCTGGTCTGGGACGCGTTCGGGCTTGCTAGTCAAAAAAGTCATTAGGCAAACGGAGTTGGCGTTTTTTGTTCACCACTTTTCCCTGAAACTGAGGGAAACGATTGAAAAACGCTTCGCCAGTTGTAAGATAAAAATGAGTCAGCACCACCTTTTTGCCATCTGTCTGGGCGTAAAAAACCGCATACCGCACATCGCAGTGCCGAATCTGCCTGTCCCCGAGTTTCGGAATGTCCAGCAAGTCATCTTGCCTTTCCAGTAAGGGGAGCAGATGATCTGTATCTGTCGGGGTGACACCCTGCCCTTCTCATCCCAAATCTCCCGAAGTTTGTAAGGGGAGCAGATGATCTGTATCTGTCGGGGTGACAAGTTCCGCAGTTTCCTGATCGGGAATGATTCGAGCCTGATATTTCTGAGTCAGTGTGCCGGTCGTATCAAGCAAGGCAAGCCTGTCACCAGAAATTACTTTTGCTCGTTCTATGATGTCTTCAGATGAAACACGAATAAGCACATATCGTCGTGTGGCAACGACATCTTCGTTCCATATTTGAACATTGTCAGATTTTTGAATATAGATGTCAAACTGTTGGCCAGGAAATTTGGGATGAGTTTTTTTAAACGATTTTGGTGCTGGGTAGCCTAGAATATGACAAATGCTCTCCTTTACAATTTTGGAGCGTGTCCGCAATGCCATCCCATGCAGAGGCATATCTTTGAGTCCTTTATTGAGCAATATTTCAAGTTCCGGCGTGGGTATCCATAGATCAGGATCGCCGATTTCAACAGGATCATAAATGGAAACACCAGCCTGAGAAATCTTTGTCACATATCTCTGAGATTCTTCTATGGTCTTTTTCTTAACTTCGGGTTCTTTTTTTGTCAGAAGTTCAGATGCAGGTATGTTCAGAGCATTTGAAAAAGCTTCCAATGTGCTTAACGTGACGTTTCGTTCAGCACGTTCAACTGAACCCACATAAGTCCGATGGAGGCCGCAGATTTCCGCAAGTTTCTCTTGCGACAGATTTTTCCTGCGTCGGTAACCTCGGATATTCTCTGCCAGAATTTTCCGTAATGTGATGCCAAGCTTTCCATTATGGGCCATTTTTCTATCACCGCCTTTATATGCGTGATTGACAAATTGGTCAGGCTCCTATCCGAACCAAGTGTGACGGAGCCGTTGCTTGGCAATGCTTACTAAAACGACATCTTGAAATCCACAGCCTTTGAATGGCATTTTGTAATGAATGGTGATTCAGTTGTTTGAAGCGCACATCTGTATATAGGATAAAAATTCGGAAACATTTAAAAAATCTGACTTTTTCCAAAAAGGCAGACATCCCAACAGTGAAAAAAGCTGGGTTTCTTTCCCTCAATCATTATTTTTTGTCCTGTACAGAGAAGATAGTTGAAAAATCAAGAAAGGAGTCGAATATGACAGACCGCCACCCCCGACTCAGGGAACTCCGGTTCACCCTGATCCGGATTTTCAGGAGTCCCACGGCGATACTCGGGTTTGCCCTGCTGACCATTTTTGTCGGCGTCGCCGTGCTTGCGCCGTATCTCGCGCCGCCCAAGTATCCCCACAACCCCTACAGGATGCCCCATAAGGGATATTCGCCGATCCCGAAACCGCCGAATGACAAGCACATCCTCGGGACCACATCGGGCCAGTATGATATTTTCTACGGCGTGGTCTGGGGAACGAGGACCGCGTTCAAAATCGGGCTGTTCGTGGTCGGCATCGCGGCCTTGGTGGGCGTCACCCTGGGGGTGATCGCCGGATATTATGGGGGGATCATTGATGAGATATTGATGCGATTCGTGGATATCATCTTCGCCATCCCCCTGCTCGTGATGGCCATGGCCATCGTGGTCGCGTTCGGCAGAGGCCTCGACAACATCATGATCGCGCTGGCCATGGTGGTGTGGCGGAATTACGTCCGGGTCATGCGTTCCGGCATCCTGACCCTGCGGGACCAAGATTTTGTCCAAGCCGCGAAGATCATGGGCGTATCCGACCTGAAGATCATGTTCCGGCATATCCTGCCCAACGCGATCTATCCGGTGCTGGTCATCGCGTTCATGGACATGGGATCCATGGTCATCACCGCCTCGTTCATGAGCTTCGTGGGGCTTGGCGCGCCCAAGGGATATGCGGACTGGGGCCAGATGGTGGCCTTGGCGAGGAACTATATTGTGGGACCGCCGGATGACCCCTTCAAATTCTGGTACACCGTGGTCTTTCCCGGCGGATGCATCGTGCTGTTTGTTCTGGCATGGAACTTGATCGGCGACGCGTTGCGCGACGCGTTCGATCCCAAACTCAGAAGGCGATAATGAAAGTATTGATTGCAGATGACGATTTGCTTACCCGGCGAATGATCGAAAAGTTGCTCACCAGCTGGGACTATGATGTGGTAACGGCCAAGGACGGGGATGAGGCCTGGGAGATTTTGCGGGATGAAGACGCGCCCCGTCTGGCCATCCTCGACTGGATGATGCCGGGATTGGATGGCCCGACGATCTGCCGAAAGGTCCGGGAGCTTCCCGGATCTGAGATGACCTGCCTGATTCTCCTCACCATCAAGGGGCATAAAACGGACATTGTGGAGGGGCTTGAAGCCGGTGCGAATGACTATGTCACCAAACCCTTTGACCATCAGGAACTGGGGGTCCGAATCCGAATCGGCAGCGAGATGGTCGCTCTTCATGAGAAGCTGGCCGAGCGCGTGAAATCGCTTGAGGAGGCCATGGGCCACATCAGAATGCTCCAAGGGATACTGCCGATCTGCTCCTACTGCAAGAAGGTCCGCACGGACCAGAATTACTGGCAACAGCTGGAGACCTATTTTTCCAAGCATTCCGATGTCCAGTTTAGCCACGGCATCTGTCCCAAGTGCTATGAAAAGCATGTCAAACCGGAGGTTGAAGAGATCAAAGGGGCCTTGAAAACGTGAGGCGTGAAACGTGAGGCGTGAGACGTGATGCGTGGGACGTGATGCGTGAATTCACACTTCACGCTTCACGCTTCACACTTCACGCTTCACGTCTCATGCCTCAGTTCCGAAAAACCTCGAAGATGGACCGGGTATGCCGGCAGAGTGTGTCAAACTGTTCCGGATAGAGGGACTGTGCGCCGTCGCTCAACGCGTTGTTCGGATCGTGGTGGACTTCCACCATCAGTCCGTGGGCGTCGGCCGCCACCGCGGCCCGGGCCAGGGGAATCACCTGATCCCGTCGCCCGGCCGCATGGCTCGGATCAACGATGATGGGGAGATGGGTTTCCCGCCGGACCACCGGAACCGCAGAGATGTCCAAGGTGTTCCGGCTGTGCCTGACAAAGGTGCGGATGCCTCTCTCACACAAGATCACTTGGGTATTCCCCCCTTCGAGGATGTACTCCGCAGCCATGAGCCATTCCTGAACAGTCGCGGACATGCCCCGCTTGAGAAGGACAGGCCGGTTCGAGTGCCCGGCTCGTCTCAGCAGGCTGAAGTTCTGCATGTTTCGTGTGCCGATCTGGACGATATCCGCGTATTCCTCCACCATATCGAACTTGTCGAGATCCAGAACTTCGGTGACCACCGGCATGCCGGTGGTCTCCCGGACCTTTGCCAATATCTTCAGCCCCTCCTCCCCGAGTCCCTGAAAGGAATAGGGGGATGACCGGGGCTTGAACGCGCCGCCCCGGAAGATGTGCGCGCCTGAGCGTCTGACCTGCTCGGCGATGGTCAGCGATTGGGATTCGCTCTCCACCGCGCACGGGCCGGCCATGAGGGTCAGGTGGCCGTTCCCGACGGAGACGTCTCCCACCTGAATGAGGGTGTCTTCGGGTTTGAACTCACGGCTGACCAGTTTGTAGGGCCGCGTCACCGGGATGAGGTCTTTGACGCCGGGCAGTCCGGCAAAGCGGTCCGACTCCACCGCGCCTCTGTTATGCAACACCCCGATGGAAACCCGGTCTCCTCCCGGAATGGGCCGGGCCGTATATCCGCTCGTCTCTATTGCCTTGATGACGGCAGCGACTTCTTCCTGCGTCGCGTTTCTGTTCATGACTACAAGCATCGTATGATTTCCTCTTTAAGAACATTTCTGGTTCTAACTTCTGTTCAAGTGGCAAAGCCTTCAATCGCCCGCCGCCCTTGATTTTCATTTTGACAATTTGACCTTGATCGGCGTAAGATTTGAGAGATTGTCTCTCACCGGGCATCTGTTTTCCACCTCTTGCAGCCATTTCTCCAAGGTTTCCCGATCTGCATCCGCGTCGGCCTTGACATTCATATTTATCTCCTGGAAACCGGCCCGACCCTCTCCGGACTGGCCCAAAAATTTCATCGGGTCAAATTTGCCACGGATGGTTATATCCATTCCTCTCAATTCGATTCCCATTTCTTTCGCGACAATGTCTCCGACAACATTGATACACCCTGCAAAGCCAGCCAGCAGAAATTCCAGTGGGTTGGCCCCTTCATTCGTTCCGCCAATTTCGGACGGCTCGTCAACAATCAGCTCGAATTTTCTTGCCTTGACCACCGTCTTTGTGGCATTTTCACGCTTCGCCTTGACTCTTATGTTGATCATAACGCTTTCCCACAGAATTTTCGGTTCAGGGTTCTGAATTCTGGGTGCCATCTCCGGTTTGTCCAATCATTTCAGGAGGATAGCCCGCTCATAAAGGATCTGAGCGCCAAAAACCGGCTTCTCCTTTGACCTTCACCCTTCAACTGAAGCCGGGTTTTTTTCCCCGGTAAATCTCATCAAACATCTCCTCAGGGGTCTGGATATCAGGATTCCGTTTTATGGCGTCGGCGATCATCTGCTTGGCCTCTGCGGTCTTATGTCCCAGTTGGGAGACCAGCACCTCCAGCACCTTGTCCGCAAACTGCTCCGCGGGGGATATCTCCTTCTCCCTAACAGGGGCCTGTATCAGGGTGAATCTGCCCATCTTTCCGCCAAGGGTGGCGATGATCTTCTGGGCGGTCCGCTTTCCGATCCCCTTCAGACTGCCAAGCTTCGCGGCATCCTCGGATTCAATCGCGTCCGCAATTTCCCCAATGGGGATGTTCAACGCCTTGATCGCCTTGAGGGGGCCGATCGCCTCCACGGAGATGAAATGCTGGAAGAAGTCCTTCTCAATCCCGGTGTCAAACCCGATCAGCACCGGCTTCGGTTGCCGGTCGGTCTGGTGGTAATAGATGTAAAGGGAGACATGGTCCCCCACCTTCTTGGCTTCCAAGCTCTCCATCACAAACGGCGGGAGCATCACCTCATATCCGACCTGATTGGCGAGAAGGAGAATCCGATCCGCCTCCTTCTTCAACAGTCTGCCTTCCATGTATCCGATCATCCCAAAGCATCTCCCTTTCCCCTGCCCGTGCCGACACTCTTGCCGGGCGAGGGCAGGGCACGGACAGGGAACCCCAAAAGGCGTTACAATCAGAAAAGAACAAATAAGCCCGATTTCTGACACAGCATGGCATCATGGAAAATCTGACCGCCCAGTCTCCTTTCTTTGCCATCAAACTTTCAGGACTGCTCATACCACATGTTCAGGCATCATGTCAAGCTCCTCTTTTGCAGGTTTCTCGCCCATCCACAACTTTTGTCCCGTACACAGCGTGAAGTGTTGACTCAACTGGAAACCGAGCACGGTCACGTCGTCCTGTCTTTCATTTTTCCCCTTGTGGGCCTCGAATGCCTGCATGAGCAAACCACATTGATTTTCAAAAGGTTCTCTGCAGATTTCTTTCAGCAGATTCCTGAAGCGTCTGTTGCCGAATCTGCGGATTCTCTCACCGCCCAACTGGTCAACAAAGCCGTCGGTGTGCATATAAAAGGACATTCCCTCCTCAATGCGGATTGTGTGATTGTGAAACCGGAAGTTCAAATCCGATTTTCTGTAACCGATGCTCTGCCTGTCACCCTTTATGACGGTCAGTTCGTCATTGTGAACATATATCAGCGGCAGCTTCGCGCCTGCGAATGTGAGCGTCCGGTCCTGCGTGTTCAGGTGGCACAGTGCCATGTCCATCCCGTCATCCGACTCGGCATACCTGCCATGTTGCCGTCTTCCGTCCTTTCTCTGAGCCATGTCCATCCCGTCATCCGACTCGGCATACCCGGTGTCCTGCCGGAGCGATGTTTTCACAAAGCAGTTCAGCTTTTTCAGTATTTCCGCGGGATCATGGCATCCCTCATCACTTATGATCTTTCTCATACCCGAAGAGGCGATCATGGACATGAGGGCACCCGGCACACCGTGACCGGTACAGTCAATAACAGCGACAATGAAGCCAGTTTCAAAAAAATCAACATGGAAAACATCTCCGCCCACGATATCTTTGGGCATCCAGATAAAGAAACTCTCCGGCAGGTGTTTTTTCACCTTGTCCAGATTCGGTAAAAGGGATTTTTGTATCAGAGCGGCGTACCGAAGACTGTCCGTAATTTTTTTGTCAGCTTCTTCCAATTCATGATTTTTTCTTTCCAGAATTTTTCTGTATCTGAAAACTACTTTTGTTATTCCTAATGAAATGGGAAAAGAACAGGCACAGGCAATCATCATGGAGATCGTAACAGAATCGGGGTCTATCGTAAAGGCAATACCTGCGGACAATACAACCGAAGCAATTACGGAAATCAGGGTGACTTTCCAGGGAGCATCAAAAAATGAGTGGTGTTTCAAATTTATTTTCATTTCGTTCACCGATACAGTTTCAGAAACTGATTGGCAGGCGGTGTTGTGACAGCACGAATTGCTGATTCCCGAAGATCCTCCGGCAACTCCCCGAGTTTGTCAAGGGGATAACTGCGCGGTCCGTATTCTGTCTGTTCCGCGAAAATCGAAAAATGCTGATTATAACGGATTTAGGGGAGGCCTTGAACGTGAACTTGAACTTATACTTGAACTTGAACTCGAACTTGCCCACAAATGAACATTCAAGTTCACGTTCACGTTCACGGGCACGTTCACGGGCACGTTCACGTTCACGGGCACGCTCACGTTCACGGGCAGGCGG
>JAOZRQ010000562.1 GCA_029940115.1 Desulfobacterales bacterium | reverse complement strand
ATCCTTTTTCGCACCCCCAATCCCATCCGGAGTGCGAAAATCCTTTTTCGCATACCCCAATCCCATCCGGAGTGCGAAAATCCTTTTTCGCACCCCCAATCCCATCCGGAGTGCGAAAATCCTTTTTCGCATACTCCCATTCCATCATGGCTGGACAACCATGAAAAACCGCGAAATTAAACAGATCCTCCTGCCATCACCTCCTTCAGATTGATGCTTGAAGCAGGCCTTTTCCTGTCATCCTATTTGCTTATACATAGATGCTTGAAGCAGGCCTTTTCCTGTCATCCTATTTGCTTATACATAGACACCTGAAGATAAGTTTTCTTTCACCTGATCATCAAGTTTTCTCCCATAAATCTACTAGCACATAAGGATAGGACACCTTTGGTTGCACACAGATATCAAAAATACAAACAAAGTTCCGGCATCCTCCATTTTTCTTGAAAAACAGTTTACACATTTACAATCTTCGGATGGCAAATCTTCGAGGCTTGAAAGGGTCCGGAATCACCGGTTATGACCGCCACCTTGCCCTTAAGGTCAAACGTGGATTTGATTTGGGTGCAAACGATATTATTCCAGACTAAGGGCCCACGCAAAAATAATTTCACATTCTTTCCGGTTTCATGGTATGGGAATCGCTTATAAACTCCCAAGGAATGTAAAGTTATTTTTGCGTGACTCCTAAGATGAAACAAATCCCTTTATGTCAGCAGAATGACACGCCCACTTCATGGATGTGGTCAGATTCTGAACTCGGGCCTGCAAAAAATTGTTGACTCGGGATTCATCTTTTGCTATTGACCAATCAGTGCGACCATCGTGGTCATCTGCACGCTGAGAATGGGAAGTGACTGTTGCACGGACCTGTCAGCAAGCAGGTCTGGGCATCCTTCATATCCCGCAGGGAGAAGCTCAGGTGGGCACACCGTCAGGCCACCAGGCGCGGTTTCCCTCCCGGCACGGACAAACGGGTCCACATTGTGGTTGACGGAGAAGAATGTCTGAAGGACGGTCTTTCCAAACTGTTTCCGGAAGGTGGGACATGCGTTTCATGCGGAGGCGACGAATTGGAGGAGCGGGTCGGGAAAAGGAGGAGCCTGCCTTACGGAGGTCGTGCCGAGGATATCATTCTGTCAGAAGCTCATCGAGGATGCACCACAGAACCCATTTCAAGGAAATCACAATGGAACTGAAACAAAAAGGCACCAATGCAATGCTCGGCGCCTTCAAGCAAATGAAGGTCTCGCTGATCTGGACATCGGCGGTCGATCTGGATCTGATGGCCTTTTATAAGACAAAGGATGGTCGTGTCGGCGGGGTTTTATCTGACAATTACGCGGGCGGGACATTGGGGGATCTGAATCAGTTCCCCTTCATTGAGCTGTCCGGGGATGCGGGTGTCGGGGCGGTTGCCGGCGACAACCGGGAGGAACTGCGAATCGCCAAGATGGATGATTTCGAGGAACTCCACATCGTCGCGCTCAACTTTACCGACGCGTCCGCCAGTTCAGACAAGGTGTTTGCCGATTATGACGCCCGGGTCGAGGTGGTGACGGACAAGGGGGAGAGCCACACCGTCAATCTCGACTCCCGGCAATCCGGATCGGTGGCCATTCTCTGCAAGTTCACCAGCACCTTCATGGGCACCTCCTTGGTGAACAACAGCGAGGTGATGCGTTTTGAGGACTTCAGGGCCGCGGTTCCGGGCGCGGCCGAAATCAAGCTCGCGTCCAAAGTGGTGCTCAAACAGAAAGGGGAGAAGACCGGCCTCACAGGGAATGACTTTCAGGCGACCCTCAGATGGAAGACCGCGATTGACCTTGACCTTCACTGCTTTTACCAGCTCAAGGGCGGATCCTCCCCTTCAACGGGCATTCTCGGCAAACTCTTGGGAAGCGGCGGCAGTTCTGAGAAAGTGGGGCAGATTTACTTTAACCGCCGTGGCAACAAGACATCTTCTCCCTGGATATATCTCGATCAGGACGCGGGGATCGGCGATGTGGCCGGCGACAATGAGGAGAACGTCTATTTCACCCGGCTGGATCAGATCGAACATGCCCTGATCGTGGCGAACATCTACAACAAGCCGAACGCCAACTTCGCCAAATATGACGGCATGGTCATCGTGCGGGGCGGGGGACGGGAGATCGAGGTTCCCCTGACTGAGCGGAACCCCGGAAGCTGGTGTGTCATCGCCCGGATTGACAACAGCACCGGGCGTCCTGAACTGATCAACGTGAACAGAACCGTGCCTCATCCCCCGCGAATCAGCGAATTTGTGTGAAATGGCTGTGTACAGGACAAAAAAATGATTTGAGGAAGGAAACCCGGCTTTCTCTTGCAGTTGGAGAATCGGCCCGTTTGGAAAAAAGCCGGGTTTCTTGCCCATTCCCGAATTTTTGTCCTGTACACAGGTGAAATGGAAGAGAAGAACGCGCCGGGCAGGCTGTGGTGATGCTCAAAAAGGACATTGAACCCCTGAGATTCGGATACGAGGAGAATCTGTTCAGGGTACTCAGGGCCCAGCTCGGGCCAGCCATTTCCGCCATGGGGAATGACAAGGCCCGGCTTCTGCTGAATGCCAGACGGGAAAGCCTGCTCGGGGATGCGGTCCGGGTGACAGCCGACCTGCTACCCCAGATTCATGAGGCGTACCAAGCCTGTCTCGACATCTTCGGCGGGGACATGAGCGGAGACCTGTTCATTCAGCAGAGCACAGAATACAACGCGAATGTGTTCGGACATGGAAAGACGTTCGACGTGCTCATCCACTCCGCCTTGTTAAAGGATTTCACGCTGGACGAGGTCAGCTTTGTCTTCGGCCATGAGCTGGGGCATGTGGTCTTTGAGCACTCTCGGTTTCCGGTGCATGACATCCTCTCAAAGGCGGAGAACATCAGCACGGATACGGCGGACATGATGTTTCGGTGGGCCCGCGCGTCGGAAATATCCGCGGACCGCGTCGGCCTGCTGTGTTGCGGACAGCTGACCCCCGCGGTCACGGCCCTGTTCAAGACCGCAAGCGGCCTGTCAGGGATTGATGTGGAGCGGATACTCCGCTCTTTCCGCATGCAGTATGAGGAGCTGGAAAAGCAGATCAGGGAAAGGAATGACCGCTTCACTTGGATACGCTCCCACCCCATGATGCCGATCCGCTTCAAAGCTCTGGAACTCGCCGCGTTGGACATTGTGGCCCTGCGCCAAGGATCAAGGGGGTTCAGTTGGAAGGGGTTTCGGACCATTGACCAGCAGATCGCCAGCATCCTTGAGGCGCTTGACGCCTTATGAACCTGAACAAAACTTGATGTTTGATGCTTGTCAAGCAGGAGGTGATCAAAGGAGAGGCATGCGGCCCGGATTGCCGCCGGATTTGGCAATCCGGCGGGAGCGGAGGGGTGATGAATTTATGAATTGCTGTAATAGGTTTCCTTAAATCTGTCCGATGATGTCAATGATCTTCTCAACCACACTGACATGGGTGACTTGGGGAGATGGATAAATGGCATCGAAATTCTCTTGGAGCGCGACAAAAAAATCTGCACGCTTTTCCACGGGTATCTCCGCGAGTTCCGCAAGTGTCTCCAGAGACTCCCCTTGGCCCGAGGCCATCTCTGTGGCCAGATTGTCCATGTTTTCAGACACAAACTGGCTTAACCGCTCATTTTTGAGGAATGTGCCAGGTCTCTTGCATCTGAGGGTTCCAGAGGTGATGCCGAATATCTGATTGCTGGAGATGATCTGGTTGGCAGACGCGGCGATAATCTGGGAGAACAGATCATCCTCCCCCTCAAAAGCCAATGTCCCGAGGCCGCATCCGCAGTTTTCCTTTGTTGTCCCGCCGGCATGAGCCACATTCACAAGCAGGAAGGCGATTGCCAGTATGGTGATCCGTCTTTTCATCTTTGGTGCCTCCTTCATAAGTGTGAGCTTGGCGAGTGGCGAGCGGCCGCTTGCCGCCCACCAATCTTGGGTTCCCTTGGATTGGTGGAGTAGAACCCCCTACAACTTTTTTGTACTCAATCAACAGAATAATACGCAAAGAATTGTCTGTCAAGCGATAAGCGATAATCAGCAGGACGACGGTCTTTGTGGGAACTACAAGGATGGCTTATAAGAAGGGGGTCTTTGTGGGAACTGCAAGGATGGCTTATAAGAAGGGGGTCTTTGTGGGAACTACAAGGATGGTTTATAAGAAGGGGGTCTTTATGGGAACTACAAGGATGGTTTATAAGAAGGAAAGTCGCCATTTTCACGCCAAGCGTGACAAGATCAAAAATGGCGTGAACCTGTTGAAACATATGGAAAGACGGTGATTTGGGAGAATCGGGAGGATGTCGGAATGCGGCTGAATGGTTGGGGAAGGAATGAGGGAGGGATGGTCTGAACCTCCGGATGCGGGAGGTTCAGACCAG
>JAOZRQ010000929.1 GCA_029940115.1 Desulfobacterales bacterium | reverse complement strand
GTCCTCACCTGATGAGGCCGAGTCCTCACCTATCAATGGTGAGGAGACCCAACCCGCTTCATCGGAAGCAAAAGAGAGCCAATCCGCTTCGGCAAAAAAGGAAAAAGCCAGTTGAGGGCATAGGAGGGTAAATTGATGAGTACGAACAAAACCGATTACTTCAGCACATTCTGCAAGATAAGCAAGGCATTCGGAACGACTCTGAACAAGCAGGAACTTCTCAACCTCATCGTTCAGAGCGCGATTGACACGATGGACGCCAAAGCCGCCAGTCTCTTTCTGGCCGACGAGAAGGAGAATGTCTTTGTGCCGGTGGCTCAGAAGGGGTTGTCTCAGAACTATCTGCACGCAGGGCCCTCACAGGCGAAAAAGGTCGTGGAGGGGATATTCAAAGGAGGCGGGTATCTCTCCATCCGGGACGCGACCTCCGATCCCCGCGTGGAAAACCATGAAGCCAAGAAGGCCGAGGGGATCGCCTCCATCTTGGATGTGCCGATCATGGTGAAGAACAAAGCCATCGGCGTTCTCGCGCTCTATACCGCCACTCCGAGGGACTTTGCCGAGGATGAGATTGATTTCCTGAGCGCGCTGGCCGACCAGGGAGGGATCGCCTTCGAGAACGCCCGATTGGTGAATCGGATGCGCATGAACACCGAATTTTTCCATGATCTCTCTGTCAGCATCAATTCCACGCTGGACATCAAGAAGATCATGCACATCATGTCCGCGGATGTGGCTGAGATATTCGGCGTGAAGGGCGCCTCCATACGCCTGCTCGATGAAAACAAGGAGAGACTGGAGCTCGTGTCAAGCTATGGTCTGAGTGAGGCTTATCTCGGCAAAGGGCCGGTGTCTGCTGAAAAAGGGATCCCGGAGGCCCTCAAAAATCGGCCCATCATCGTAAGCGATGTGGCCGCGGATGAGGGGGTCCAGTACCGGGAGGAGAAACGGGTCGAAGGGATTGTCTCCATCCTCAGCATTCCCATAAACGCCAGGGATGAGGTGGTCGGGGTCATGCGGCTTTACAGTGATGTGAAGCGGGAATTCACCGATGACGACATCATGCTGGCCGTCGCCATTGCCCATCAGGGGGGGCTGGCCATCCAGAACGCATCCATGTACCTCACACTCCAAGAGGACAAGGAAAACCTCGAAGCCGAAATCTGGACTCACAAGTCTTGGTTCTGAGACTTCGGCGAGCTCAGTCGAGTCGTCGAGTCGTCGAGTCGTCGAGTCGTCGAGT
>JAOZRQ010000561.1 GCA_029940115.1 Desulfobacterales bacterium | reverse complement strand
AATTCGTCCCCGGCAATGAATTGCCGGGCTATTTTCACAAGTCCCTACGGGACAATTGCCTCAATTCCATGAATCCTGGTTCAGACAATGGAAGGACCAATCCCGGCAATCTCTCAATCCTGCAAATTCTGGTTCAGACAAGAGAGCGGAAGGGAAGCTCTCTCCAGATTGCCATCCCCAGAGAGGCAAGCACGACAAACCAGTTCCCGGGCTCAACCCGGCCTGCTTCCCATTCAGGAGGCAGGGCACGGGGCAGGTGTCTTTCTGGGGTACAAGGATGGCTTATAAGAAAATGCCGAGCGTGGTAAGAATTCAGATTTCAGCGAGGGTTTTTCCTGAAAAATCCGCTCACCGCTGACCGCCCTCTGACCGCACCGGCCGAATTTTTTTCCTGATCTGGGGGGCGGTCAGCGCCAGCACCACGAGAAGCGCGGTGATCAGGTTCAGGTCGCTGGGAGTGAAGGAAAAGCGGCCCCATCTCATCCCAAGGGCTAGGGCAATGGCCATCCGGTAAACCACCGACCCGAACAGGACCGCCACACAGGCCCTGGGGATGCTCCGCCTTCCAAAGAGGGTCTCTCCCACGATGACCGAGGCGAGGCCCGCGATGATGGTCCCCACGCCCATGTTCACATCCGCAGCCCCCTGATTCTGGGCCACCAGCGCGCCGCTCAGGGCCACCAGCGCGTTGGAGAGACTCACCCCGAGGATGATGACGGTATGGGTGTTGACACCCTGACTGGTGATCATCTGTGGGTTGTCTCCGGCGGCCAGCACGGTCAGGCCCAGTTCGGTGTGCAGGAACCAGATGATGATCCCGGTGATCATCAGGGAGATGAGGCCGAACATGAGGGGCGCGGCCAGATTGCCCGCCAGTCCGAGAGCGATCAGGGGGTCCAGCACGGTGTCCACTCCGAGAAGGGAGACATTGGGGCCGTCCATGATGCGGATGTTGACCGAATAAAGCGCGATCATGGTCAGGATGGACGCGAGGAGGTGGAGGATCCTCAGTTTGGTGTTCAGGAGGGCGGTGACCATCCCGGCCAAGAACCCCGCGGCCATGGCCAGCACAAGGGAGGCAAACGGATTTATCCCGTGGGTGATGGCCACCGCGGATACCGCCGCGCCCAAGGGGAGGCTGCCGTCCACCGTCAGATCCGGAAAGTCGAGGATCCTGAAGGTCAGATAGACCCCCAGCGCCATGATTCCGTAAACAAAGCCCTGTTCAAGGGCGCCGATGAAAGCGTACCATGTCATTTTGTAAGCTCTAAACTGTAAGTACCTGACCAAATTAATCTTGATGGGTTCAGGATTCCGAAAAGCCTCGTCAGTCAAGGGCTTCTGAAAAATGCCACCCGTCAAAATTTATTTGGTCAGGCAGTAGGTTGTAAGCTCTAAGCTCCAAGCTCCAAGCTCCAAGCTCCAAGCTCCAAGCTCCAAGCCGCTTGGAGCTTGGAGCTTACAGCTTACAGTTAGAATATTTTTGTTAACATCAGTGTCGTGAAATTGCCTTCGGACCGATCTTCCGCGCCAAATTCCCACTGGCTCCTGAGGGTGAGAAAGAGCTTCATTGAAGGGATGAATCGGGTGATCTCGGGGCCGATGGCAAAGACCTTGTCCTTTTCCCCATAGACTGGCGGTTGGGAAACACTGTCATCCGTCACCTGCCACTGGCAATAGCCGGTCAGTCCAACATCCCAGAGCTTTCCCACGGTCTTTCCGATGCCCCATTCAAAGTGAAAATCGTCCCCGAGGGTGACATCGGTCTCTTTCTTCTCATCATGAATTTCGTATCGGGCGAGAATGGAGGCGGACCAGGTCCTTTCAGCGTCAAAGTAGTAGGTTCCCCCAAGGGTGCCCATCCATGTCCACATGTCCTTGCCAGGGGACGCGAGTTCATCTTTGTCGTATTTGCCGGTGGGCGCGCAAAAGCCCAGGCCCAATGCCAGATCATAACGGGGGCCGTGCCAAGCCAGAATAAACGGTTCGACCCAGATGTCCCCGAGACCGAATTTGCTGTCATCATACGCGCCGAGTTCAATCGAGACTTTGGAAACCGGGATGATCACATTCGCGGCATAATCAGCGCCCAGAATTTTGTGATTCGAGACCCAGATGAATCGGTGCGCGTTCACGAAAAGGGACAAATCGAAATTCACCTCTTGCCCCCCGGGGTCTTCGACTCATTTCCGTCGGGATCCGCCAATGTGTCCGCGGTGTAAAGCACATTGTACATTTTGTAGTAGAATCCCGGCGGAGGCAGGGAGGCCGCCTTGAGTCCCTCAATGCCATTCGGGTATTCGTTTTCTCCTCCGCCAAGGGCCGTGCCAAACAGGATGCACACCAAGCCCAATGCAAAGAATGCCAGACCGGTAAATCTTTTCATCAAATTTCTCCTTTCTTGGTTTCTTATCCTTGCTAAACCAAACCCTTGTAATTGTCCCGCCGTTTCATAACTACTAAGGATGGCTTATAAGAAAAGGCTGTGTACAGGACAAAAAGTTGGAAACGGGCGAGAAACCCGGCTTTTTTCCAAGCTGGCCGATTTCGCAACCCCAAGAAAAAGCCGGGTTTCTTGGCTCAGTCATTTTTTTGTCCTGTACACAGAGGAAAAGGTCAAGTCCCTTTCTTATAATCCATCCCTGTAGTTATCCCCGCCGAGCCCCCTTCTTATAAGCCATCCCTGTAGTTGTCCCCGTCCATTCCCTCGGGTCCGATTGGAAACAGGCCCGGTCTGCTGACATACAAGGCTCCCCAGCAATCAGGGCCAGATTTTCCTTTCATCCGATCTTATAATCAAAAAGAGTATAAGCCCTTTTTCAGCACATGTCAAGATTTTTAACTTCTTTTTTTAGACCGCTCCTTCCATTGGAATACCGGCTGTTGCAAACCACCGGCTGGCAATCCTTCCCTGCTCCAGCAATCCCCGGGGCGCACCGGACGCCGGATTTGTCAATCCGGCGGGAGCGTCAGGATGTTGCGGAGCGTCAGGATGTTGCGGAGCGTCAGAATGTTGCGGAGCGTCAGGATGTTGCGAATCGCCCCGGACGCCGGATTTGTCAATCCGGCGAGAGCGTCAAGAATCCGGCGGGAGCGTCAAGAATCCGGCGGGAGCGTCAAGATGATTTGTCAATCCGGCGGGAGCGTCAGGATGTTGCGGGGCATCAGGATGTTGCGAATCGCCCCGGACGCCGGATTTGTCAATCCGGCGGTTTCTTTGGTTTGGAACGATCCACTCATTCCACCGCGGCGGGCCAGAGATAATGAAAGCCGGCTTGAAGGGAGGTGAGGATCTGCGACAATCCGGGAGCCATGAGGGAGAGGGGGCCGCCCTTTGTCATGGAGATGTTGTAGAGATTGTCATCCGGGTATTTGGTGCGGCGATAGACCACGACCTTTGCGCGTTCTGACAGGCCGGCCAAGGACTTCGCCTTGGATATGGCGTCGCTCAGATACCCGATCTCATCAACAAGGCCCAAACCCTTCGCGTCGTCGGCGAGACATATCCGGGCGGTGGATATCTGTGCCAATGCCTCCTGTCCCGGTTTCCGATGGGTTGCCACGAGATGGAGGAACCGTTGTCCCAGTTCGCGGACCAAGCCGTCCAAGATTTTCTGCTCCTCGCCGGTGGTCGGCCGGAACGGGGAGCCCATGTCTTTGTTCTTGGCCGACTTGTTCACCTCAACACCCAGCCCGATCTTCTCCATCAGGCCCTCCAGCTTGGGCCGCATGAATATGACCCCCACAGAGCCGGTGATGGTGGTGGGATGGGCCATGATGAGATCCGCGGGCAGGGAGATGTAGTAGCCGCCCGAAGCCGCGACGTCCATCATGGCCGCGACGATCTTGACACCCGTCTCCTCCTTGAAGGCCATGATTTCGTGATAGAGAATGTCGCTTGCCGTGACCGTTCCTCCGGGGGAGTTGATCTTCAGGATGACCGCCTTGATGTCATCGTCCTTCCGAGCCTTTCCAAGCTGGGAGACAATCTCTTGGACCATGTTCGGAGCGGATCGGAGAAACTGCTTTCCCGGGGCATCCGTGATGATCCCCCTGACCGGGATGAGCAGGATTTTGGCCTTCCCCTTCCCTTGGATCGTGAATTCCTGCAACGGCTCGGTCGCGTCGGTGAAGAGTTTCACCTGGGGGGAAATGCAACCGCTGACAAGTAGCAACGCGGCCATGAAAACAATCAAAGAACATTGTCGCATCATGTTCACCTCAGTTCAAATGGTGGTCGGTTAAAGCGACCGGATCTCAGTTTGTAGTTCCGCCTTCAGGCGGTGTGAAGGCGGAACTACAAACTGGCCGGGACAATCTTTTTGTTGAACTCCATATCGAATCTTTGCCCTTGAAAGTTCAAGCTCAAGTTTCGCACCCAAATTTTTGAGTGAATACAGATGGTCAAGTCAATTCTTG
>JAOZRQ010000560.1 GCA_029940115.1 Desulfobacterales bacterium | reverse complement strand
AAGCTCGAAGCTGCAAGCTCAAAGCTGCAAGCTCAAAGCTGCAAGCTCAAAGCTGTAAGCTCGAAGGCGCCAATTCTGGGTTTTGCAACTTGGAGAGGGAAGACATGCTGATTATAATCAGAAGATATGTCATCCCAAATTCCTTCCCTTCTCCTGCTCCTTGATTTCAAGGTATTTTCGGGAATAATGTGCATTGTTCGGGGCGAGGATCACGGCTCTCTGATAATAGGCCCGGGCCTGTGACAGATTTCCCATCTTCCAATAAGCCTCTGCCGCATGGGCATGGAAATCGGCCCTGTTCGGATTCAGGGCGATGGCCGATTCCCAATCCTCGGCCGCTCCGAAATAGTCCTCCTTGCCCCATCTTATCCAAGCCCTGTGATTGAAGAACGAGCAAGTGGGTCTCTCCAGATGGCGGATCGCAAGCCCCGCCTCCCTCTCCGCCCTTTCCAGCTTTTTCAGGCGTTTCAGGACCGTGGAGAATGTCAGATGATACTGACTGTTTGCCGGATCAAGCACGGTCGCTTTCTGAATGGCCAGTTCCATGCTGTCCCAGTCCCTTTCCGTTTGGGCAATATGGGCCAGCCAATAATACGCCTCGCCGCTGGGCGATTTCCGGTTCAGATCACCGAGCGCCTCTTTTGCCTCAGCATACCGTTTCAGATCGATCAGAGAACGGGCCATGAGGATGTCCGTCTGAAAAGCGTACATGATGAAGCGCCTGCTGAACGTCTGGCAAAACGAGTGAAATCTCTCCAACTCGTATTCCCTCTTGTAAAGCCGGTGAAGATGCTCAAGGTGATTCTCCACCGACCGGCTCATGTCCAGCGCATGAAAGAAGATTTTCTCCGCCTCTTCGAATTCTCCGTTTTTTAAGAGGAGATGCCCCAAATGGATGTAATTTCCGGAATCGTTTTGAAATCTCTTGTGGTCAAGCGAGGCCCTGTAATGAGAGATGGCTGTGGCCCAATCCTTCTCACCGGCAGATATGGAGGAGAGGATGGCAAGGGCGTCTCTCGGCGACACCTTTTCCCTGACCGCCTCCTGAAGCCCGGTCTTACATGCCTCTTTGACGCGGGGAGACCAGAAGGCCTCTTTTCGCAGATGATGATAGGCATGGGGACAGATCCGGACAAGATTCCGGACCACCCGGAAGAGTGCATCCTCGTCCCTCTTTTTGTGCAGATGGCGGGCCAGCGCATAATTGTAGGTTATCCCATGGGGCCTCAGGCGGATGGCCTGTTTGAAATGGAAAAGCGGACGAAAAGGCGTCATCTTCATCTTCGGATGAAGGCGTTGGTACGCATCTTCGAGTCTCGCCTCTCCGGTGGCCAGCCCGTAGGCACTCTCCGCATCCAGCGGATTCAATTTGAAGGCTTCAAGATAGAAATCCCTCGACTTCTGCGCGAGAAGGAACGCCTTCCACGGATTCTTCTCCAAGGCCCCTGATTCAGACCAGACCCTGCCGAGTTCCTTCTGAATCTTGTAGTCCGCCGGCTGATGATGTGCCGCTCGTTCCAGATGCATTGCCGCCAGTTCCCCATGCCCCTCCCGGGAGGCGGTCATGGCTTTTTGATAGTGGATTTGGGAGATCAGGCGGAGGGAGAGGTGATAACATCCTGCGGCGGAAAAGATGAGGATCAGGACGCACAGGCCATGGGATTTGAAAACCGGGTTTTTCAGAAAAACCCGGCTCGCCTTGTCACTTGTACTTTCCATAGTATCCTGAATGGTATTTGCTGTAATACTTTCGATAATATTTGTCGTAGTATCCCTGCTTTTTGATGTTCAGGCTGTTCAGAACCACGCCGATCAGATTCGCCTTTGACAGCGAGAGCTGATCCACCGCCTTCTTCACCATCCCCCTGCTCAGGAAGCCGGCTTTGATGATGAGCAACACCCCATCCATCTGGGGGGCCATCAGCACGGCATCGCTGGCCGGCAGGATGGGCGGGGTGTCAATCAGCACGATGTCATATTTTCCCATCAGATGGGTCACCAAAAAGGACATCCCCTTTGATCCCATGATCTCAGAGGGATTCGGCGGATGTCCGCCGGTGGGAAGCAGAAACAGATTCTCCGCGACCTCGAGGATCGCCGAATCAATTTTTTCCTCCATAAGAGACATCTCCCCCTCTCCGTTTCCGACGTCATCCTTGAAAATATCCGACAGCAACCCGGCAACGCCGATGGATCCTCCGGAAGGGATGAGGTTTCCCAGCATCGGCTTGCGCAGGTCCGCATCAATCATCAAGACCGATTTTCCCGCTTGGGACAGAGCAAACCCGAGATTGGCAACAGTGTTGGTCTTCCCCTCCTTTGCGCCCGCGCTGGTGACCAGGAGGGAGCGGAACGGCTTGTCCATGAATGAGAAATGGACATTGGTCCGCAAGGTGCGGTACGCCTCTGCAAAACGGGAGTTTTGCGGATAATTCTTCAGGAAAAGCTCTGACAACCGCTTTGACGCCTTTGCCTCTGCCTTTTTTTCGCTTTTTGATACGTCTTTTCTTGATCTTCTTCTGCGTGCCATATGTTCACCTCAAACCTCGAAGAGTGAAACTTGAAGCTTCAAGTTTCAAACTTCCTGATGATAATGCATTTCGGGGATTGTGCCTGCCCAAGCAACACGATTTTTCGAATTGTGCCTGGACGAATTGCAAATTCGTTCCACATCTTGAAGTTTTCAACTCTATGGCAGCTCTGCTTCCGGGATGACAGAGAGGACTGGCAACCCGAGATGTTTCCGAACATCCTCCTCGGTACGCAGGGTGCGATCCATATATTCCGTCAGGAAGGAGAGGCCGACGCCGATCATCAGCCCCACCAGCGCGCCCAGCAGGATGTTGCGCTTTTTGTCCGGTTTCACAGGCGCGACGGGGATCACCGCCTCTTCGGCGATCCGGATGTTGGAGACATCGAGGCTTTCTTCTATGTTCGACTCCTCTATCTTTCCCAGCAGGAGGTCATGGAGCTTCTGATTCGTGTTCACCTTTCGCTGAAGGATGGTATAGGCGATCTCCTTTTTGCCGGTTTCCAACGCGTCATTCTCAAATCCGGATATGGTCCTCTGCAGTATCCTCTCTTTTGAGTGGAGCACAGAGCGTTCCGCCTTGAGATTCTCCATCTCCTTGCTGAGTTCCTCATCCAGTTTCCGCCGGGTCTCATCAATCTTGCTCCGGATCTGAACGATTTTCGGGTGCATGCTTCTGAACACACTGCTGAGACGATTGTACTCCACCTCTGCCTCATGAAGTCTGCTATAGAGCGTGTCAATGAGCGGGTTGTCAATGAGCGAGCGAACCCGGGTGAGTTCCCCTCTTGATTGGAGCGTCCCTCTCAAATTCGAGAGTTTCGCATCCAATTCAAGCCGTTTGTTCCGGGCGTCAAGATATGCGTCGTTGAACTCCTGTATCTTCTGGGTGATGAGATCCTGTCTTCCCTGAATGGAGAAGAGCTGTTCCTTCTGCTTGTACGCGAGAAACTCGGCTTCCGCGTCCTCCAGTTTCTTCTGGGTCTCATACAGCTGACTGGTCATCCAGATCAGGGTGCTCCGGGAGGATCTGAGCTTGCTCGCGGTGTTGAATTCGATGTAGGCTTGGGCCAGGCTGTTGGCGATGTCCCTCGCCATGACGGGATTCTGATCCTCCACGTTGATCTTCAGGAGAAGCGTGTCCCTCACCTCGCTGACATTGATCTTTCTCCGCAACCCTTCGATAAGCGCGGCTTGTCTGTCCGGAGGCGTCGGCGGCTTCTCCTCTCCGACCAGGAAAAGGCTGACATTTTTTTTGATATGGGATATGATGTTCATTGGGAAAGAGATTTGCGGTTGCTCACCCTTGTCGATGTTGCTCCGATCCAGCTTGTGCATTCTGATCACCCTCTCCAGAACCGGCCGGGAGGCGATCAGCTTCAGATGGGTGTTGAAGGACAAGGTCTGGCTCACATAACTGCCATAGTCTATCGCCTCACCGGTCAACGGGGATTTGCTCCTCTGGTTTTCGATGACCATGGTGGCCGCGGCACTGTAGATCGGTGTCATTCGTATCGTGAAAAAGGCGGTCAGGCTGCCCACAATCACCAAACAAAACATGATCAGCCATTTGTGCTTGAGGATGATGTAATAATATTCTGCAATATTGACGGATTGCTCCAATTCCTGGTTGTCCATACGGCATACCCTCCAATTCTAAATTCCAAGTAACTATGACTAATACATCACTTTTCAAGTCCGTACCCTTCATGCTCCCGCCGGAACCTGTCCCCGACGTCTTTTGTCGGGGATTGACAGCTCGGATCTGCCAATCGTTCGACGGCTCGACGACTCGACAGGGCGTTCGACTGAGCTCGCCGAAGTCTGAGCGTTCGACGACTCGACGACTCGACTGAGCTCGCCGAAGTCTGAGCTCGCCGAAGTCTGAGC
>JAOZRQ010000559.1 GCA_029940115.1 Desulfobacterales bacterium | reverse complement strand
ATTTCAGCACTCCCCTGAGAATTCTCATGGGATGATGCGTTTTTTCCGAGTCCCTGAAACCACATGAAACCACAAATCCGTTAGAATCAGAAACGTCCCTCCTGCGTTCCCACGCGAAGCGTGAACGAAATGATGTGTTCCCACGCGAAGTGTGCGAACGAAATGATGTGTTGAAAAAATGTGAGACAAGTCTTGACAACAGATATTGTTCATGGTAAACAAAGTGAACATAGGCTGACAGGGCAGGTTCCCGGAATCATCTGGGAACTGTTCAACCTGCCACTTGGGATGCCCGTCAGGTTTCCATGACGCGGCACCGTGTCGGAAATCGAGTTTAAATCTACTGAGGTTCGGATGTGGAACGCAAAGCCCTGCTTTGCGCGCCATGTCAGGTCAATTCTTTTTACATATGGAAGGAGGCACGTATCGTAATGAAAAAGCAACTTGTCAATTATGAAACCCTGCTGAAAGTGACCAAGTCCATCTCCCATTCCAAGGACCCGGAAGAGGTGGCCCTGTTGACGACAGAGAGTGTCAAGACCGCTCTGGAAGTCAAGGGATGCACCATGTTTGTCATCAACCGGAAGACCGATGAGTTGGAACTGGCCGCGTCATTCGGACTGAGCGATGAGTATCTCAACAAAGGTCCGGTCAGCGCGCTGAAATCGATTGCCCAGTCTCTGGAGGAGGGGCCGGTGGCCATTTATGACACCTCTGATGATCCGAGGCTTCAGTACCCTGAGGCCGCGCAAAAGGAGGGAATCGCTTCCATCCTCGCTGTCCCCATTGTGATCGGCGGGAAGCTGCTCGGTGCCATGCGTATTTACACCGCCGAAAAGTGGGAGTTCACGCTGGATGATGTGAACTTTGTCCAGGCAATGGCCCAGATGGCTGGTATGGCGTTGGAAATGGCCAGACACTACAAGGGTCTCAAGGACAGCATTGAAATCCTGAAGACCATGAGGGATCCCCAGTTCATCGCCTCGAGAAAGCGCACCCCCTATGAAGGCGTTCCCGTGAGTGTCCCCCACAGCGAGATCGGCCGGAGGGACTAAACCATCACCTCGTTCCCATGGTTTGAGAGGGAACACAGAACGACCACCTCGTTCCCACGCTTTGCGTGGGAACGCAGAAGGGATGTCCATCTCGTTCCCACGCTTTGCGTCTCTGCCAAGAAAGTCGGTTTCGCTCCCAGTGGTGAGGGAACCTCCTTACGGACGAGCGGGCGATGGGCCAACGACATGTGCATGGATGAGAATCCAAAATGGCACATGGGAAACTTGAAAATGGCTTGACCATAACGCTTTTGGAGGTCACCCCCCATGTTCGCTCCCGTCGGACCTTGCCGACGAGGATGCCTGCACCATGAAGGGACATCGAATGTCAACAACTTTCCTTCCAAGAGGCGACACTTTGTTTGACATTTCGAGCCTTCCCTGATAGCAAAGGGATTGACAGCGCAAAAAAGGCTACCCAGCATATCAGGTTGAAAGGCAATGGATATTGAACCGCCGAAAGCCAAAAAGGCAATGAGACCGCCATTTTTGCACTCCCTTTGTTGAGCTCTCTCAAATGCCCGACGGGACAACGGACGAACGAATCATCTTGGCAATCCCCCAATCCCACAAATCCCGGTTCAGACAGGAGAGGGACAAAAGTTGTCTGCCAAAAAGCCCCGAAAAAACCCGGCTTCGCGTCAAAAGTCATCAGCGATCAGATCGCAACAAACTGGAACTGTCAGAGAAGCCGGGTTTGTTCGCCTGAAACCCACGGTAGCAAACGCATCCGAGCAAACTCACAAACTCACAAACTCACAAACTTGATTTACATGGGAGAATCCGTATGCAGATTACAAAAACATTCCGTTGCATGATGATCATCGTTTTGCTGCTACTTCCCGAAGCGGAGCTTTCAGCCTCGGAACTGCTCCGTATTGACACGATCCAGATGGCTCCGCTCGGCTTCTTTGCCCAAGACGGAATGACAAAAAAACTTGATGATCAAGTGTGAGCAAATAGCAGGTTGCACAAAGGAGAATCAGCATGCAGATTACAACCATGTTCCGCATCAAATGGACAGCCATCTGCTGTATGATGGGTGTCGCTTTGTTGCTTATGCCCGGAACGGAGCTTTCAGCCGCGGAACGCCTCCGCATCGACACTGTCCAGATGGCTCCATTCGGTTTCTTTTCCAAAGACGGAAAAAGCAGAGGCTTCTTGTACGATGTGAGTAACCGGATTGCTGAAGAGACAGGTTTTTCTTATGAAAATCGGATTGTTCCGTTTGCACGCATGTTGCATGAGCTTGAAACAGGGAAAGCCGATTTCAGCATCTTTTTCCGCAGCCAGAAAAATGACCAGATCATCGTACCGATTTCACCTGTTTTCTCGCTTAAAAACATTGTCATCGGTGTGAAAGGCGCAAATTTTGATTCCCTGAAAAGTCTGCACGGAAAAAAAGTCGCGCGGGTCCGCGGGGCAAAATATGACGAATCTTTTGACAATGATGCCGAGATAGAAAAAGTTGACACTCGCGATTATTCCGATGGTGTCAAAATGGTTCTTCACAAACGGGTGGATGCGGCCATCCTGCCAGAAATAGGGTTTCTTTTCACCCTGACACAGTTGGGTCATTCAGAAAAAGACTTTGGCGAACCGCTTGTTCTCAACACCAAAAAGCTATGGGTTCAATTTGCAAGGGCAACTGCCGATGACAAAAAAATTGCCGCGCTGAAAGCCGCCATAGAGAAGATTCTGAAGGATGACACGGTTCAGAATCTTTTCAGAAAATATACCCGGTAGCTGTGTACAGGACAAAAAATCGGGAATGGGCGGGAAACCCGGCTTTTTCCCAAACGGGCCGACCTCAGAGCCGCTCGCCCGATAACCCAGAACCCTGAACCAAAAACAAGGAGAATTTCAGCATAATGGAATTAAGTCACCTGATTGTCCTCTCAATTCTTTTGGGAACCATGGCCGCGTATGTTCCGGTGTTCATGTGTCTTTTCTTCACCGCGTTTCTCAGTTTCATCTTTTTCACAGACCTGCCGGTTCTTCTGCTCGCGCAGACCCTTTTTCGCAGTCTGGACAAGTTCGCCTTGGTGGTGGTCCTCTTCTTCATCTTATGCGGCAACATCATGACCGCGGGATCCATCGTGGAGAAGCTGATCAAGGTCGCCAACATCCTGGTGAGCTGGCTCCCGGGCGGCTTGGGAATGGCAGGGGTCATCGCGTGTGGGCTTTTCGGTGCGATATCCGGATCCACCGTGGCCACAGTGGTGGCATTGGGCGGATTTATGATCCCCGCGCTTCTAAATAACGGCTATGAAGAGAAGTTCACATTGGGGCTGATGACCACCTCCCCCAACTTGGGGGTCATCATTCCGCCGAGCATCGGCATGATCCTCTACAGCATGATCAGCAACGTCTCTTTGGAAGGGCTCTTCCTGACAGGCTTTGTCCCGGGCATCCTCATCATCCTTGGGGTGTGCATCTATACCTATTTCTTCTATCGGAAGAAGACGGAGCTTGTGAGAATGCCGGTCCCCAACTTCAGCCAAGTGCTGGCGGCGTTGAAGGAGGGGTTCTGGTCCCTGATGCTGATCGTGATCATCTTTGGCGGGATCTTTTCCGGCATGTTCACCGCAAATGAGGCCGCGGTGGTGGCCTGCGTGTATGCCTTTGCTGTGGAGATTCTCATCCACAAATCCATGAAATTGCGCGATGTGAAGCGGATAACGGTCAGTTCCGCAGTGACATCGGCCACCCTCCTGATCATCGTGGCAGGGGCCACCTGTTTCGGACGCTATCTCACCCTTGAGGACATTCCGGGAAAGATCACCGAAGCCGTGCTGTCAAGCATTCAGTCGCCGGTGGTGTTCCTTCTCGCCCTGAACATCCTGTTGCTGATCGTCGGAATGTTCATGGACATCATTTCAGCCACGCTCATCCTGGGGCCGGTGTTTCTGCCGATGTTGCACGCGTTCAACATTGATCCCCTGCACTTCGGACTGATCCTGACCGTCAACCTCGCCATTGGATACTGCACCCCTCCCATGGGGGTCAGTTTGTATATCACCGGGGCCATCGCGAACCGGGACATCATCTATGTCTCCAAGGCGGTGATGCCATTTTTGGTGATACAGATCGCCGTGCTACTGATGATGACCTACATGCCTGATTTGGTGCTATGGCTTCCGAGAGTCATGGGGTTTGCTGAATAGGTGATGGCGATGGGCGAGCGGCAAGCGGCTTTTGGCGAGCGGCAAGCGGCTTTGGGAGTCCCCAAAAAGTCTGGAAACTCATTTTGGGATGGATCCCCAGTCGTCCCTGCGGGACTGGACAAATTGTGCATGCCCGACCCCGGCAATGAATTGCCGGGCCATTTTCACAAGTCCCTCCGGGACAATTCCCCCAACTTGC
>JAOZRQ010000098.1:6224-16219 GCA_029940115.1 Desulfobacterales bacterium | reverse complement strand
TGCCGGGGAAGGCGTCGTCAATTTATCCAGTCCCGTAGGGACGAATGAGGAATCTCTCAGTTGTCCCTACGGGACAAAACCAGATTTGGGCATTCGGGTTCCCGGCAAGGAGGCGCATATCATTGTCCCTACGGGACAGCAAAGCCTCGGAATCAATTCCGACAGGACGCATTAACAAAAGGAAAATAAAAAAGGAGATTTCAGATGGAAAATTTCACTGTGACAACAACAATAGATGCGGAAACATTCAGCAACCTTGAGTTTCTGGCAGGCAGCACATCCTGCTCCGCATCGGAACTGGCGGCGGAGGCGATCCGCATATATGTTGAGGATCAGAGCTGGCAGATGGAGGCGATAAGGGAGGGAATCAGGCAGGCGGATGCGGGGAACTTCGCATCAGCAGACAAAGTGATTGGAGTTTGCATATGTGTGGAATCGTAGGATATTTCGGAGATGCGGGGAACAACCTGACCCGCTTGCTCACTGGCATGTCAGCCATCATTTACCGGGCACCGGACAGCACCGGCATCGCGCTTTTCGGAGATGACACCGAGCCGCTCCGGGCCAGACGATCCATGGGTTCGGTGGCAAAATTGAGCGAGGCGCTGCTCACCGAGGCCGCGTATCCAAACCACGCGGAAAAGCTGATGGCCTTATGGAACCCAGGCAAAACGGCCGACCCATCGGAATTTTCCCGGCATTTCCGGGAGAGCCAGCGCCGGCTCCTTGTTTACGAAGGATTTTCGCCTGATCTTTATGAACCCTTTCTACAGGATGGTTCGCCATACCCGGCTTACGATGATCTGATCGTATCCGACGGAGCCGAACCGGTGAGGCTCGCTCCCGGACGCCCCGGAAGCCCCGACCCGCCGCCGGTCTTTTCCATCCGCTCCCGAAAAGACTTGGTTCGCATCATCCATGATCTCACCTCCCGGTACGATCTCTCATTTGTCGTGATTCAGACCCTCATCCGACATGCGCTCGCCAAGAGACTTGCGAAGGAGGAGGAAAAGGGGGACCTTGAGATCGCCCCTTCGGATCTGCTGAACGCATTTGATCAGCTCTTTGAAAAGGTCTTTTTGAAAGAGAAACGGCCGAAACCGGTTCGCCTGAATTACGGATGGTCCCAGCGGAATCCGTATGCCCAACGGTATTTGTGGCGCTACCTGAGAGAGACACGCGTCAGAATTCCCCAAGACTACGACAGGGACGGAGTGCGGTCTGTTTTCAGACTCCTGGATGCCGCATTGCTCTGCCGGCTCCCGGTCCGGCCGGAGATTCATGGAATGATTCAGGAGATCATGGAACGCGTCTGGCCCGCCGCGAAACAGTTCCCCGACACTGACTGGAAGACTCTGTACTGGGCCGAAAAAGGGGCCAATGTTTACGGATGGGCTGCCGCCTCAGTGCTCACCTATCTCCAGCGGGAGGAGTTGCTCCCGGAGATATTCAAAGATATCTCCGACTCCCAGCCCATGTCCGCGGAATTTGTCACACAGGGGCACACGGATCCGATCTCTCTGCGGTTCTTCACCACCCCGGCCCTCTCCCAGGGCCGATGGGCCATCCAAGCGCCGGTGACCCTCAAGAACGCGCATCCCTTTTTTGATGCAAACAAGCATCGCCTGGTCGCGCTCAACGGCCAGTTCAACGGCGAGGTGGAAGCGAACGCCCATGATTTTCTGGCGGATGTCGCGAAGCTCCCCTTCCGCAGCGAAAATTCCACAGAGTATTTCTCCCTGCTGTGGGGGTATTATTTTGAGCATCTGAGCGGGGAAATCCGGAGATACAAGAGCGTCATCAGCTCCCAAACCAACGAGGGCTTGGACGCATACACCATCGGCAGCCAGACCATTGACTATCAGGTCTGGCGCAGGATCAGGGGAAAGACGCCGGTCCGGCTGGATGAGCTGGCGTTTCTTGAGGCAACCCGGCGCATGGCGATGCAAGGAGGGCAGATCGCGGTCTCAGGGATCAGCCTCTGCTCGCCCCGCCGGATCTATGTGGCGTGCCACAACCGGCCGGCCTTCATCGTGCAACGTATCGATACCGACGACTTGATGATCGTCTCTGACATCAACGCGGGGATGGGGCTTTTCCCCCAATCCCTGATCCATGAGAAGATCCTGGAACTGAATCAAATGAGGAGACACCACGCGGAGACCTTGGCGAATCTGCGGGCGGCCGGCGCGGACAAAAAGACGGTTGAGGCATATAAACGGCAACATGGCTCTGAGGAGGATGCCATCATGAGGCAATCCTTCAGCGTCAAGGTGTCCCCCTTGGAGGGGGAGGAGACCTTTGCCCGGATCGAGACCGGATTTGTGCGCGGAGAACTTCGCCGAGACGTGACCATCACCGATTTTGACGGGAACCCGATGCCTGACATCGAACCGTTTGAGACCGTGCTGAGTCCGGTTCAGGTACGAAAGGACCTGTACGGCTCATTTTACGAGACCCACCTTCACGAAATTCCGGACCGCCTTGGGGATATCCTGCAATTCTACACCCCTGATGAGGAGACGATCCCCCAGTTCAACATCCGGGGACGCTTTCTGCGACGCCGTTTCGGCCCGGGCTTCGCGTCCTTGAAGCGCATCGTGGTGGCCGGAATGGGGAGCTCCTACAACGTGGGGCTGATGGCGAGACATCTCTTTCATGAGCTGGTGCCGGAGAAGGATGTCCTGGTGATCCGTCCGGCTGATCTGGATGACATATCAAAGCTGATCGTCCCTGAAAAGGACCTCGTCATTCTGTTGAGCTGGTCCGGCACCACCGCGGAGATGGTCGAATTCGCCAAGGAACTGAGGACCAACGGGGTCGCCATGATCGGCATCACCGAAAAGGTCTTTGCGGACATGTCCCTGATCGCCTCCAAAAGCGGCGGGATCATCCCGGTTCTGAGCGGAGAGGAGGTGACCGTTACGGGGATCAAGAGTGTGGTCTGTCTCCTCTTCTGCCTTGATCTCCTATGCCTGTGGCTCGCGTCGCGAGTTGGCGGAGGGAATACGCCCAGTCTCTCTGTTGATGCCCCTTATGTTGAGGCCGAAACCGGGTTTCTGGAAAACCTCCGGGAACTGCCGGGGCTTCTCTCCCAAGTCATTGAGGAGAAGGCTGTGGAAGAGTTTTCAGACAAGTTGGCTTCCGAGAGTGCCCAGAGCCATGCCTGCATCATTTTCGGCGCGCTGCATTCCATCGGAACGGCCCGGGAGGCCGCGTTCAAGCTTGAGGAGAACAGTTGGACCGCCATCGGCAAGGCCATGGACTATCGGGATTTCGCATATTATGACATTGCCCGGGATCCGAATCAGAATCTGGTGATCGTGAACGCGACCTGCGAATCGCGTCTGAACGAGGCGTTGAGCCTCATGAAGAAGCTTTATATTTCGGATATTCCGTTCACCGTGGTGACCTATGAAAACCCCGCACAGTCCGAGATGGCATTTTACAGCCAAAATCGTTCCCTTCTCCTGCCAAAAGTCGAAGACCCGATTCAGCCCTTTGTTGATCTCATCTTCTATTACATCTTCGCGTTCCGATACGCAAAGGCCCATGGCCGAAACGCGGATGATTTCCCGAGAAACCGGGCAAAATCGGTGACTGTCAGCAGAAGCCGGCCCAAAAAGAGAGAAACGCCGGCCACCGCGTGGGAGCGTTTGAAACAGGAAACCTCCTCCCTGACACAAAATCCCCCCCGGTCCTTTGCGAAAGGGGGGAGAAAAGATGTGGAGGAGAAGCCGCTTACCGGGGGGAACGGTGAGACGGCTTGGGAGAGGCAGGCGGTTTATGAGTGGGAGAAGAATTATTACCGGCGGATGCGAAGACTGGCCGGGGCCCTCTGCGAGGAAAACCCGCTGAAACCGCTGTTGAAATTCTCACCTGAGCATCCGGAGCGATTGGCCCAAGCGATTTTTGAGGAATTGTCGGAGGACGGGGAGATGATCTTCCTTCCATTTGACCGGGCCTCCGATGCCGCGGTTCGAGATGCGGCGCATCAATGGTCCCGGTTTCTCGGATGTTCCATACGGGTCGCGGCGGTGGGGAAATCCCTTGCCCATTTTTCTGAGGATTCGCTTCTCATGCTGGTCTCCTCCGGCATTCCCAACCTTGAAACTCTTGGGACACAGCTGAGAGACGTCCGGGGATCGCTCCTCTGGATGGGCCCCCCGCTCTCCAGCGATCTCGCGACCATCTTCAAGGAATCCCTCGGCTATTTTGCGCTGAAGGAGGGGCTTGCCTTTATCGAGAGCGACTTTTTATATGCCGCGATATCCTTCCTCTTCATCAGCCTCTGGAAATTGAACAACGGAGAGAAGGCGGATATCCTGGAGAATCATTTCAGGCTGACCGAGTCGGTTGTTGAGACGATATTGGGAGACGCCTCTCTGAGAGACCGGGTTTCGGAAGTGATGGCAGAAAACCGGGCGTATTGCACCGCGTTCTTTCTGGGGCCCCCCGCGGGCACCGGTCTCTCTTGGACAGAGACATTCGATCGGACCGGAGCCATGGCGGTTCAATGGCATCCTTTTGGCGAAAGCCCGCACGGCCCTTTGGTGACGGTGGATGGCCGCGTGGAGACCAAGTTCGTCCCTATCAAAGAGAGGGCAAGCATGGTTTCGGAATACGGCGATGTTCAGGTGACCGCGTGGGAGGAACGGTACATGAAGGGGGAATCGGTGAACGATCTCCTGTCACGTTCCCATGAATCGCATTCCCAAGTCCCGGGTCCCTTTTTCGCGGAGGGGAGCTGGTATCTTCCGGCATTGCAAGCTGGCTACGACGCAACACAGGATAATCTGATCTTCATGGATGCCACCCAACGCCGCTATTCCGCGCACATTCTTGATGAGTTGTCCGCGTATGGATGCCGATATGCGAGGAGCATCGTCATTTCCCAAGATGCCTTTGAACACGCCAAGGCCATCCACCATTATCCGATCAGTCATCTCCTCCGCCTGCCTTCACTTCCGAACGGCCTTCCCCTCCCGGAATTTCTTCTCCCGTTTGCCATGAACCTTCTCGGTGCGGGGATGGCCGCGGCCGCGGCCCAGGTGCGGGGAAGCGACTCGGGCTTGGCCGCCGAGGCATCCGCGTTTGAGCGGGCCTTCGGACATATGGCCCCGGTCATGATACGCCAACGGATGGACATTCAGTATATGAGTCATCATCTCATTGAGGCCCTGAGGGAGTTGTCGCCCATGATCACCGCTGTTCAGGGCTCGGCCCGGTATGCTGTCCGGGTGATCGAAAAAGAGGCGGAACTCCGTCGGATGGCCAATCGGCATCTGATGAGCACCGCTCTTGAGGAAATCTTGGAGAATTTCAGGATTCATGCGCCGTCACAGGCCGCATTCTACCTGCTTCGGCCTGAATGGGAGATGGCTGAGGGAACGGCCAAGGGGCTTGCGGATCATCAGGTCCGGGAGGACGAGGAGGCATCCTGGAGCGAACCTTACGGCAACGTGTGGAAGACCCTGATCCATCGGGTGCTTGGGGTTCAGGAGACGCCAGAAGGCGATCCGTTGCTGCTGCTCCCCCTCATTGACCGGAAAAAGGGATGGCTCTGCTGCTTCCATGTCTCTTTTCCGGAATGGAATCATGCGGTTCCCTTTGAAGTGGATCGAGAGATGACGATAAAGGCGCTCGGCAGGGACATGTCTTCTTCCCATGAATATATCCGTCCAAGATACCTGAAACTTGTCAGCCGATTCAATGATGAAATGATCTCCCGGCCCCACACTTGGGATGATCGCCTGGTCGGGCTGGTGAAACGTCCGCTGCTGTTTTACAAGCCGAGCAGGGACCTCGCCGCATTGCTGGCCCAGCGGTTTCTTTCCCTGTCGGCTTCGGCGGATGAACCGATGGAGAGGGTTCTGGGGAAGCTGGAGAGGATATGGGAAACTTTTCAGGAACGTGAGGCGCAGAGCGATGAGGAGCGGTGGGAGGGTCTGTGTGGGTCAATGTCTGAAAGAGAATGACGCCCTAGAACACGCGAAGCTTACTTGCGTCCCTCGGTGCCAGCTCGAACCGCGGATTGCCGCTGATTACTCGGATTTCGCCGATTTTTTCTGGGTTTTCGCCTCGGGTTCCGGGCGGAACAAACCCGGCTTCTCTGACAGCTCTAGCTTGTTGTGATTTGATCGCTAGTTGCCTTTAACGCGAAGCCGGGTTTTTTGGGGAGAAACTTTTGTCTATCGTCTGAGCCATGGGAAGACATGAAAGTGCGGGCAAAACAAACCCGGCTTCTGGCGGCTCAGGTTTGTTGTGACCTGATCGCTTATGACCCTTGACGCGAAGCCGGGTTTTTTTGGGGGAGAAACTTTCGTCCGTCGTTTGAGATGAAAGGGCGCACAGGTTGATCAACCCCTGCCTTGTCTGGAAATCGCTTATGCTTTGAACGATTCAGAAAATCGTTCCTACTTTGCTTGACGTCCAATTTCCTTTTTGACACGATGCCAAAGTGGAACGAATTTGCAATTCGTTCCGACACGATTTGAAAAATCGTGCGACTTTGGACGATACGGAACGAATTTGCAAGTTTCCCGCTTCAAGTTTCCAACTTCAATCTTTTCAGGGCTTTTCTGGCCGCGCTCTGGACATCCACGCTACTGTCCATCAGCATGGCTTTTTTGAGACGGGGGCCGGCGACTTTTGCCACGGCCGGCCCGAATTCCCCCAAGGCTTTGGCAGACGCACTGCGGACCGCCCACCTGCTGTCTGCAAGTCCTTCCTTCAACATATAAGGGATGACGCTTCGAGCCACTTTGCTCTGGGGCCATTTGGGACTGATTTTTCCAAGCTCCTCTCTCGCTGCTTTTCGGACAGACCGGTCGCTGTCAATCAGCTTTTTCACGAGATGGGGGATCGCCTCGGCAGACGCGGGATTGATTTCCCCCAAGGCCTTTTCTGTCGCGCTCAGGACATACCTGCCCTCCTCTGCCTCCTGCTCCCGCAACTTGCCGGTGGGATCAATCTTTTCCAAGGCTTCCTTTGCCGCATGTTGCACATCAATGACACTATCCTTTAGGGCCTTTGCAAGATGGGGCGCGGTGATTTTCCCAAGGGAAGGGCCGATCTCTGTCAGCGCGTCCACCGCTGCCATCCGGACAATCCATTTGCCGTCCCCCAAGGCCTTCAGGAGATGAGGAAGGGCCTTGTGCAGATGTTCGCTTTCCCGCCATTTGGGATCAATCTTCTCCAAAGAGCCGATGGCTGTGTTTCGGACTCTCTTGTCGCTGTCTATCAACAGCTTTGCAAGATTCGGGATGATCTTCGCATATGCGGGTCCCATCCCCCCCAACGCGTCCGCGACCGCATTCCGGACCTGCCAATCCACATCTTCGAGGGATTTTATGAGACGCGGGGCGATATGGGACGCGCTTTTGCTCTGCCGCCATTTCGGTTCCACTTTTTCCAAGGCGTCTGCCACCTCTTGGCGAACCTCCCCCTCCTTGTCCGCCAAAGTTTTCAGCAGATGGGGAAGGGCCTTTGCCGCGGCAGGGCCGATGGCTCCCAGCGCGCCGGCTGCCGCGCTGCGGACCGTCGGCAGGGTGTTTGACAGCGCTTTTGCAAACTGGGGAATCGCCTTGCGCGCGATGGCACTCTGTTGCCACTCAGGATTGATTTTTCCCAAGGCTTCGGTGGCTGCCGTGCGGATATTCGGATCGTTGTCAATCAGGGACTTTATCAGGTGGGGGATGGTCTGCCGGGCGGTGTCGCTCTGCTGCCAATCGGTGTCGATTCTCTCCAACGCCTGAACTGCCGCGATCCGGACATCCCCCTCTCCGTCGGCCAGCACATGGATCAGGTGGGGGATCACCTCGGCAGAGCCGATGATCCCGAGCGCCTCGGCCGCTCCCCCGCGCTTGGAACTGAAACTGTCCCCCATGATGTTCACAAAACGTCCCACCGCGTCCCGTGCGATGTCGCTCTCCCGCCATTCCGGGTCAATGGTATCAAGAGCCAGTGCCGCGCCATTGCGGATGTTGCCGTCGTTCTCCCTTAGTGCTTCCACAAGATTCAAAATGGCCCCTGGCCCCATTTTCCCCAAGGATTCGGCCGCTGCATCAGCAACTTCCTCCCCGTCAGCCAAGATTTTTATGAGAGACGGGGCAGATTCCTCTGCCACAGGCCCCATTCTTCCCAATGCCTCGGCCACTGAAACGCGGAACACCTTATCCGGCGTGGAGAGTGCTTTGGCCAGATGGGGCACGGCTTTTGCCGCTGACGGACCGATTGCCCCAAGCACGTCCGCGCCCGCGATCCGGACGCCGTTCTCCTTCTCAAACAGCGCGTTGACCAAGTTGGGAATCACGCTGTGAGCCGCTTCTGCCTCAGGCCATTGGGGATCAAGTCTCTCCAAGGCATCTGCCGCCGCGATGCGGATATGCCCATCTTTGTTCAGCAGATGTTTGATAAGGTCCGGAAGGGTGTTTCGGGCCTTGTCGCTTTGGGTCCACTCGGCATCAATCTCCTCCAGCGCGCCGGATGCGGCCCGGCGAATCTCCTCATTGCTGTCCGCTAGGGCATTCACGAGATGGGGGACTGCCGAATCCGCAAATGTGCCAAGTTCTTCCAGTTTTTTGATGGCAACCAGTCGATCTTCCAAGGCGTGTTCGGGGGAGAGGCATATCCTCGCGAGTTCATCCACTGACTGAAGCGTCGATGAAATCCGCAGATGGAGCTGATGGAGCAGGAGAAGCGCATACCATATGATGATCAACCGGAAAATGACCGCCACAGCGGCGAGGGCCATGTCCATATGTGGCGGGAGAAGTCGCCAGTCAAATATCTGAAGGCCGTCCCCGATGTCGAGTGCGAGGAGGAGATTCTCTGCAGGGAATGACAGATAATAGGTGGGTTCCCATCCGTTCTGCCATCCGAGGAAGTTCATCCCCGCGAGGGCAGCCAAGAGTCCCCCCATCCAAATCCATCTCCCCTTTCCCTCCGGTTCGGTCTTATCCGATGGGTCCCGGGCGAACATTTTTTTGAAGATGGCCGTCCCGACAAAAAGCGCGATGGTGAGCTGCATACAGAAGAGCGCGATCCCCGCCAGATCGCCCTGATGGGAAAGAAGGTCGGCTTTTTCAAAAAAAAGGGCTTCCACGGCATATGCGTCCATTATGTCTGGAAGGTCCACAGCATTCAGGAGATGCAAGCCGACATATGTCAGCCAATCGGGGAGAGCGGGGGAAGGGGAGGAATAGTGACTAGGGCCCAGTATCTCATGGATATAAATATGTAACCGGAGAAAAAGGGCGATCTGGACCAGATTGAGCAGAATCACACTGACGGTGATTCTTCTGAGCAGAGAGGTCAGAAGCACCGCCATATTAAAGACAGCCAATGCCGCTGTCACCCACAGCAGTGGTGCCCGGTCTTTCAGCAACGCCGCGATCTGATCTTCCAAAAGAAAGGTCGCGGCAATATATGCCACGGAGAATGGTATGGCCGCCTTTATCAATTTATCCACCAAGACTTAAGAAGCTTGTGCCGTTTGAGTGAAAAGGGTGTTCCCAAAACCAAGACCTGTCAATCCACTGCCAGATTCAAGTTCACGTTCACCCAAAACCAAGACCTGTCATTCCGGACATGAGACGGAAACCGGCATTGCCTTCTTGGGCGTTGTTGACCTTGAGTGAGAGGAGGTTCCCGTCTCGTGATCCGGAATCCACCTGTCATTCCGGGCATGAGATGGGAACCGGCATTGGGCATTGCCGGCTCAAGAGGAGGTTCCCGTCTCGTGATCCGGAATCCACCTGTCATTCCGGGCATGAGATGGGAACCGGCATTGGGCATTGCCGGCTCAAGAGGAGGTTCCCGTCTCGTGACCCGGAATCCACACCTGTCATTCCGGGAATCGGCATTGCCGGCCTCAAGAGGAGGTTCCCGTCTCGTGACCCGGAATCCACACCTGCCATTCCGGGCATGAGACGGGAACCGGCATTGCCGGCCTCAAGAGGAGGTTCCCGTCTCGTGACCCGGAATCCACACCT
>JAOZRQ010000098.1:0-6124 GCA_029940115.1 Desulfobacterales bacterium | reverse complement strand
GCCATTCCGGGCATGAGACGGGAACCGGCATTGCTGTTGAGGTTCCTGTCTCAAAAGGAGGTGACCCGGAATCCACTACTGGATGTTTAAGTTCAGGTTCAGGTTCACATATTCATAAATTTCTTGAAAGTCATCTTCTTGTAATTGCCGGTGTGAATATATTTGAGGATTTTGATCAGCATGTCGGCCGGCACATACCCCGGCAGGCTGCTGATCTTTTCCCCCTCATCGGAGACAAACCAAGAGGTGGGGAGTCCTCGGACATAATATCGGGTAGCCACCTTCTGTTGGTTGTCAGAGTTCACCTTGATGGAAATGAAGTGATCGTTCATGTACCCGATGACTTCCGGATCGGTGAATGTCTCTTTGTACATTTTCGTGCAAAATCCGCACCAATCGGTGTAAAAGTTGATGAACACATTCTTTTTCTGAGCTTTTCCCCGGGCCATGCCCTCTTCATATGATGTATGCCAGTCAATCCCCCCCTTTGGGGATCCTGAGATGCATTCGTCGAGCATACATGCTGAAAGAAAGAAAAAGGCCAACATAACCAAACATACTGATCTTGAATTCATTTTCACACTTCCTTAGGAATCAGGTCCAAATAACTTCCCTCTTGGGATGAACAAGCCGTACACCTGCCTTGGCAGGCGACAGATGAAACGGGGAACTTATTTGGTTCCTGTTCCTTAGTTTTTGCAATTAATCGCAGGGAGTGATGTTTGGACAAACATCACCCCACCCTTGAACGTGAACTTAAACGTGAACGTGAACTTAAACGTGAACTTAAACGTGAACTTGAACTTAAACGTGAACTTGAACTTAAACGTGAACTTGAACGTGAACTTGAACGTGAACGTGAACTTAAACGTGAACTTAAACTTGAACGTGAACTTGAACCTCGTTCAAGGCCAACAACAACGCACAGGGCGGTGCCGTTTCCCGTGAACGCAGACGTGAATCCGGCAGTGGATTCCGGGTCAGTTGACGGGAACCTCGTTCAAGACCAATAACGCACGGGCAATACCGGTTCCCGTCATCTGCCCGGAATGACAGGTTCTGGTTCTAGTTTCGGCAACGCACAGTTCCCGTCATCTGCCCGGAATGACAGGAGATGGTTCTGAGATCCTTCACCCCTTCATCTGACTTGGGCCATATGTTTCAGAAAGACGCGCGGGCCCACAAATTCGGTGATGGATTGGTCCGGCAGGGGATGGCCCAGTGAGTTGACAAATATGATGGTCGGCAATCCCACCACATGATATCTCCCCTGAAGCGCCTTGATTCTCGGGTCAGTGGTATCTGTGCAATCCACTTTGAGGCAGACAAATTTTTTTGACGCGTTGATCACATCCGAATGTCTGAATGTCTCGCTTTTCAATTTTGCACATGCCGCGCACCAGTCGGCTGTGAAATCTATCATCATCGGCTTTTTCTGTTCCCGGGCTTGGGCCAGCGCGGCCACCTCATCACTGATCCAGGCGATGCCCGCTTTTGGGGGCGGAGCTGGGGTCAGGGACATATGATCATTCAGCGCAAATCTCGCCACATACGCGATGCCGAGGGTCAGACACAGGATGCCGAGGGTCTTCCAGAGCTTCTCTCTATAGGGTGATGAGGATGTCAGCGCGTCAAACGCGCCGGCAAACACGCCAAGCCCGATGAGAAACGCGCCGGCTGACAGGATAAAGACCTTTTCCTGAAGAAGCGGCTTGACATAATAGAGCGCGACGGCCAGCATGATGACGCCGAAGAGTCGCTTCAGCTTCTCCATCCATGGCCCTGCCTTCGGCAGTGACGCTGCCGCACTCGAAAATGTGCCGATCACCAGAAAGAGCATCCCCATCCCCAAGGCAAAGTTCCACATGATCAGAAAGCCCTGCAACTTACTCCCGATCTCTGCGATATAAATCAGCAGGGCCACCAGCAACGGCCCCACACATGGACCCACCACCGCGCCGGCAGCCAGTCCGGTCAGGAACACCCCAAGTATGCCCGCACCTCCAGGTCCGCTGAGCTTGGATGAAATGATCGAGGGGGTCTGTATGTAAAAAATGTCGAACATGCTCAACGCCAGAATCACAAAGACTCCTGCCACAATGATCCGCACAACAGGATGGTTCGCGTAGGCCCCGAACAGGCCTCCGGACCAAGCTGCAATGGTTCCCAAAACCGCATATGTCAAGGACATGCCCAGCACATAGATGACGGAGAGGATGAATCCCCGGGACACACTTCCCCCACTCGCTACCCCGATGACGCTCACCGTCACCGGAATCATCGGATATACGCACGGGGTGAGACTGGCCAGAAATCCCCATATGAATGCCGCGGCCAAGACGCCGAGGAGGCCGAACTTGTCGGCCATTTTCCAGAACGGGTTTTGTCCGGGATCGCTCACTGGTTCCACAAGAATCGCCGGCCCGGGTGCTTCAGGCGCAACTGTCCGGGCTTTGGGGTCCACCGTAAAGACTGCTTCCAGTTCCTTTTGTTGAGGCAGAAAACAGGTGGTCTCGGTGCATCCCAGGTAATTGACCGTCACCCCCACTTTCATGGGGCCTCGTTTCACAGACGAGGCGACTGAGACAGGCAGATCAAAGACCGCCTTCTCTTTAAATATCCGAATCTTTCCCTGATACGGATATTCCTTCTCAAGTATCGGGGAGATTGGCTTGACGTTGCCAAAGGTGAGGCCCTGGACCGGACGGGGGATGACAGTGGTTTTGTCCGCATAAAGCATCAGTCCGGGAGCCATGGTGATGGTGACCTCAATCGTCAGCCCCTGTCCCGGGGCCACTGTGTCAGGAATGGCGCGCACATCCAGCTTGAAGGGCTCCGATTCTGTCCCTGAGGTTCCCTGAAGCAACGGTTCGGGTAGTCTTTCATCAAGTACCCAATCAAGTGCCGGCTCAAAAGGATCCTTTGGCCCCGCGTACGCCCCAACAGACAGGAACGCCATGACCACCATCAGACAACATGCATATGTGAAAAGCCTCCAGCCTATTTTTTTCTCCATCAGTTCAACCATATCATCCTCATCCTTCAAAATTCATCAAAATTCATCCTTCATCCTTCACCTTATCACTTGGCCCATCGCCGCTGGCCGTTTCATCCTTATTAAAGAAGAATACATACCCTCCCGCGCCCAAAATCAGCAGATCCCTGAGAATGTCAAAAAAATATCCACCTTCCCTTGGTTCAACGGTATTTGAGAAACACCCACAGGAGATATCGATTCCTCTGTAAATGTTGACCACAAAGGCTAAGATAAATATGATCATCAGAATGTCAACAATGAATGCACTCCCCTTGACAAAATAGCCGGATATCAGGAGAACGCCGCATATGGCCTCCACCCAGGGCAAGGTGATCGCGGTCAGTCTCACCAGAAACGGGGGAAGGAGCGCGTAATTGTCAACCACACGGGCGAAGGCCTTGGGGTCAAGAATTTTGTCCCAGCTCGCCCATATGAAAATGATGCCGAGGATGATTCTTAGGATGATGTATAATTTCTCTTTCATAGGTATTCTGGGTTCTGGGCTGGGCTGATGAAAATGTCACAAAAAGGGTTCCCGATATGTGATCCCGTATTTGTTCCCCCATTTTTTTGGCTTGAAAATCAGCCACCTGCAAAATGTGGGGAACAAGCTTTTGAGAATGTTGGCAACATTTTCATCACCCCAGTTCTGGGCCATGGTTTTGGGAGAGATTTGCCCATGTTGCTCTCCATGCGTTCAGACAGATGATTAGCCCACATTTTTCTGAAAGTCAACAACTGATGTGAGTGCTGTTTCTTGCCGCGAGCCATGGTGCCTTGGTCAGCGGGGAGAAATCAACGATGCCCATCGGAATGGATAAGTTTGTAGTTCCGCCTTCAGGCGGTGTGGCACCGCCTAAAGGCGGAACTACAAATTTTCCTTCAGATTGTTGAGGGTAAACAATTTTTCAGAGGACTGCAAGAAAAAACCAGTGCTGAAGCACAACTTTTCATCAAACAGTTGTGTTCATGCAAATTTTGCTGGATTTTACCTGTGTACAGGACAAAAAAATGCTTGAGGAAAGAAACCCGGCTTTTTCTGGGGGTTGGAGAGTCTGCCCGTTCGGGAAAAAAGCCGGGTTTCCCGCCCATTCCCAACTTTTTGTCCTGTACACAGGGATTTTACTTCTGATGTAGGCCGTCTAAAAATGAACTACGCGGTCCATTTTTTTAAACCGGAATTTGGACCTGTTATTGAGGGGGAGTTTTGCCAATTTCCATATCCTTATGAGGAGAGGACCTCAGTCCCGCTCTTTTCAGGGCATTTTCATCTCACCCATTTCCAACCTCCCCCATTCCTTTTGTCTCAGATTTCAGGACATGCTCTCCGAATGTCACACAAAAGGACAGGTGTCCACTTTTTCAGAAAAGGATTGGAATTCCATGTCCGCTTATGCCATCCTGTCAGAACAGGATGGTTCTGATTGACCGAATGATGAGATGTTTGGCGGAAGGACACATTGTCACCGATTTGTCAGTGATGCGAGGTCATGGTGCCGAATCACAGCATCCTTGCAGGCGAGGTGCAATCTGCTGGTTGCCTTCGCTGACATCTTTGGTGCGACAAATCTCATATGCCGCCATGCCGAGTGATGAAAATTGCCGTCTTTTCAGCCGTTTCCGCGGCCGTCCCCGTTCCGCCGGACAGGCCCAATGGCAGAAAAAACAGGGACAGCCATGAGATGAGCGTCATGATCAAAAAAAGCGGGGCATGCCATGAGCACAATTTCAAAATTGAAAAAAAGCAGGGACAATTGGAGGAAAAAGGCCGCTGAACGTGGAAAAAACGAATGTTGTCAGCGAAAGGAGAAGATTCGCATCAGGAGGGAACGTGGGCTTCACAAGCCGCTTCCTCCGTGATGCCAACCCCCTTCTGGCGTGCCAGAAGACGCTCAAGACAAGGGGACTGAGCCGGGACAGTCATGAGGAGTGCAAAAGATTGCTGGAGGCCATCCCGCCCCGGTCATCTGTCCGGAAGGGTTTTGAAAACTAGGCGGAAAGGCAGCTCGGAGTTGCCGCCAGCATAGGCTTGGAGGACATGGGGATGCCGATAGGTTCCGACAACATGGAATCCCTGTTCGGAATCTCAAAACAGCACGGAACCGGAAGAACAAAGGATGCCAACCGCATGGCGCTGCGCATGCCTGCCATATGCGGTGAGCTGACAAGGGAAGATGCCCGCCGGGTTCTGGATGTCAGCGTCAGGGAGCAGCAGGAGGTCACGGCATCCCTGCCCTCCCTGACCAAACAACGACGTGACATCCTGCCAAACCCCGGCAGTCCCGACAAAATCGTCACTGACGGAGAAAGGCGGAATCTTGAACTCATTCCGAGGGCCAAAAACCGGTCAAACAACTTGACAAACCTAAATGTGACAAAGGATCACACTCGACTATCAAGTTTTTTTCTGTTGACTGAATTTATTGGGTATTTTCAAGTTGAAATTTTATGTGCCCATCAACAAATTCAATATGTCACATTTTCAAAGTTTGAAAACACAATATTTGCATCAAGTTTTTAAGTCTTTGAAAATACTGTTTTTATGTGGTCAAGTTTTAAAAACTTGATAGTCAAGTCACAAGGAAACGGCAGGCCCCTCGGTCGCCCTGGCAAAACAGGGAAAACCGCCTCCGGAAATCAGGATTTCCATAGCATCAGCCGCATAGAACTGTTTGCATCAGCAACAGTGATGCCAAAAATCGGTCAAAAGATTACTCAAGTTTCGCACCCAAATTTTTAAGTAGGGAGCGTGAGGATCACGGACTTGCAAAGTGGTGTCTGAAAACGCCGGTTTTCAGCCATGTGTCCCTTGCCCGACTCTCGGATCATGCCCATTTGACAATTTTCTGAGGCGTTACAAGATCAAATCGAATCGCCTGAAAATCCTTCATCCTTCAAACTTTATGGCCTTGATCATCGTTTGGACCAATCTCGCCCGGCCTGGATTGCCAAATCCAGGCCGCCCGCCGGATTTGGCAATCCGGCGGGAGCAGGGTGGCCGAAACGATGATCAATGCCAACTTTATCCTTCAAACTTCATCCTTCATCCTTCGAACTTCATCCTTCATCCTTCGAACTTCATCCTTC
>JAOZRQ010000558.1 GCA_029940115.1 Desulfobacterales bacterium | reverse complement strand
CAAAAAACCGCTTCGCTCAATTTTTCGGGCCCTGAGCCTGTCGAAGGGCAAAAAAGCGCTTCGCTCAATTTTTGCACTCCTTTTGGCTGTGTCTCTGAATTCTTTGTAAAACAAGATATGGGGGACTGTCTGAGAAAACCTACCTTCGGGTTCTACCCTGAAAGAATATGAATATAGAGTCAAATTAGAATTTCACTTCAAGGCAGGTTTTCTCAGACAACACCCCATATGATGCCCTTGTCTGATGAAGGATTCTCAGAACCGCCAGAATTGACGACTTCCCAGAATTGTTCGGCCCGAGCAGAAAGGTGAGCGACTTCAGTTCAATGGAGAGTTCTTCAAATGCTTCATGCCTCACGTTTCACGCCTCACGCCCCACGTTTCACGCCTCATGTTTCACGTTTCACGTTTCACGCCTCACGTTTCACGCCTCACGTTTCAAGATGGATGTCTCACATGCTGTGAATATCTCGTTGAGAATTCCCAAGATGAATTCCGGATAAGCTGTCGAATAGGCATCCGTCCGGTAGAATCTGTTGTCTGTGGTGTATTTGCCGAACTCCCATATTCTCCCGGTGCTGACGATGCCGTAAATGTCAAGGTCATAGCCGTCTTTCTCATTCACCATCTGTGATGCTTTCGTGGCGATCAGGCATTGGCCCCAGCCTTGGTCAAAATCATCTCTCTTGGCTTCGGACAGGATGATGTATGGGATTTTGAAACTTGCCTGATACGGGGTAAAGACAAAGTCGGCCTTCCCTCTGAAGGGGGGTTCCCCCGCGTCAATCCGCTTCTCCTGCCACATCCTGACATGATGACCCTCCAAAGCTTCCAAAAAGATAAGCTCCATGAACAGACGCTGTTCCCATTCGTTGGACGCGCTGATGACCTGTCTTTCGGCACGTTTCAGGTTCACCTTCAGGGACTCGGTCGGCTGGACAGGTTCAAAGGGGATCTCCCATTTCTGATAAGGGAACAGATTGAGCAATTCGAGCGCGCTTGCAAGGTCGTAATCGCCAAAAGTCTCTTTCTCCCTTTCTGGCATCTTTATTCTCCCGAAGAAACCCGGTTTCTGACACGTTGCCACGTTCCCGATACTTGTCCCCGATAAAAGACGTCGGGGCAAGCTGTCCCCCGATACTTGTCCCCGATAAAAGATGTCGGGGGCAAGCTGGGCTGATGAAAATGTCACAGACAGGGTTGCCGATTGTGATCCCGTCTTTGTCCCCTCGTTTTTTTGCCTTAAAAATCAGACTGTTGAAAAATGGGGGGAAGGAAACTGGGATCAACTTTTGGGAACATCGGCAACATTTTCATCACCCAAGGCAAGCTGTCCCCCGATAAAAAACGTCCGGGACAGGCTTGTCGGGGAAAAGGCTTTTGTCGCGGGTCTGAAACCGGGTTTTTTTATCCTGATTCTAACGGATTTTGTGGTTGCATGAGATTTCAGACGGCTGTGATCCCTGCAGACCGCGGATGAACGCGGATGGACGCTGATGCTCCCGCACTCTGACCGGCCGCACAGGCCGTGGGCGTCTGTCTGCGTTCATCTGCGTTCATCTGCGGATCATGTCGGAAACCACAAAAACCGTTAGAACCAGCTTTATCTCAGTCAAGTTTCCTTTATCAGCCCCGCGCGCTCAAACGCGCTGAATGTCCGGTTCTTCTCCTCATTTGCTTGGATCCGGAAGAGCGTCTCCCTGCATGTCATGTAAATGTCAAAGGCCATGAGCCCGATTTTGTCAATGTTTGTCTCAAAGGATAAGAGCTCATTTGTCCCCTGACTTTCAGAGATGTCATTCTTCAGGGTCTCCCTGACAATTTTTTTCAGGAAAAAGACAAACCCGATGGCCTCTGAGGGGGAAAAGTTCTGAACGGCCCGAATCCGGATGATCGGATCCAGAAGGGAGTGGATCCGTTCATGATCCATGCCGTCAAGCAGTTCGTGAAACAGTCCTTCCACCCCTTCCATCGTGGCGCTTCCCACAGGATTGGCAAAGGGATCCTTCTGGCTTTTCAGAAAGCGGGAGGTGTCCATCGGATAAGTGTCCACCACCATGTCAAACCACTTTCTGACAATGGCGGCCTTCTGTTTGTTCAAGCGTTTTTTCAGTTTCATGGTTTTCTGGGGTCTTGGCTTGGGGTTCTGGTTTCTTGGCTCTGGATTCTGGCCGCACGACCAATCGCCAAGAACCGGGCACTTGGAGCCGAGCGCGCCCAGTATTCAGAGCCGAGCACCCAGAACCGAGATTCATCTCCTTATTTAAGGATGGGCTATAATCAATTTATGAATTTATGTCAAGAACAAACTACAAGAGCTTGGAATGAAAGTGGCACCCTTCAAAAATCCGGAAACAATCCGCATTTTTCACGTTATCACTCAATCATCAAGTTTTTCTGCCCTATTTCTGATGAAAACCCTGTCATTCCTGCGAAAAGCAGGAATCCACCAGCTGATCCCAAAGAATGGATTCCCACCTTCGTTTGGCCGATTTGAGTCAAAAACCTGATCATCAAGTATCATGGCTTTCAATAAAGATGCAAGCAATTTTTCTGAGGGTTGATTCAGAAATTTTACCTCATCCGTCGCGTCGATGAGGATGTTATGGACCGCGCTGTGTGTGAGTTCCAAATCATCGAAGTCGTTGTTGATCACCGGTGGCGCATCATCCAGCATATCCAGAACCACAGATATGTCCGTATCCGCGTCTGGACAGCTGACAGACAGCTCATACGACGCAGATTCCGGTTCATAGGAATAATGGTAGTATCCCCCGGGGGTTTGCTCCAAAGATGCGGCCAACATATACAAATCCTCTGTAAATGCCCGCTCAATCCAGCTATTATTCATACCTGCCAGATAATTTCCATCCATATCTGAGACAGACGTGTAAAACCTTTGGTATGAATATCCGTTATCCCCTTGGATGGTGCATGATCCCTCCAAAACGACCTTATACTTGTCAAGATCACCCTGCCCGTCAAACCTTCCGTCTATCGTGAATGCCTTGCCAAAAAAGACATCCTCTTTTGCGGCCGCCACAACAAAACTCTTTGCCGCCTCTTTGTCATAAGCACTTGCCTTCACCGTAACTTCGCTTTGGCCTTCACTTGCATGGGGCGTGATGGTCAACAGGTTGCCATCCATGCGAACGGCCACAATGTCGCTGTTTGAACTGATAGCGCTGACAGAGACCTCATCCTCATCCAGATCGAATGTCTCAACAGAGAGCGTCCGGGAATTTCCGACAATCATATCTTCAAAATCATTGTCAATGGTTGGCGGATGATCTGCCAACAAATCTTCGACAGCAGATAATTCTGTATCGGCATACGGGCAACTGACAAACAATGTGTAACTGTCGTGATCTCCCGACGTATATGTATAAAAGGAACCGCCCCAGCCGTCAGGATTCTGCTTCAGAGACGAATCCGCCCTGAAATCCTGCCCTGCCTGACATTAACCCGCTCATCCGGGCAAAAAGATCAGCTTTCTGCTTGACATCCGTTCTGTGCCGAGTTATCATTGACATATGATTGTCACAGAATCCGAGTCTCTGACATGATTTCACAATGAACTCACTCATGGAGGAAACGGAGGGAAACATGGGAAACACGTTCACCTTGTCAGGAACACATTCCCACGAAGAAATCAGACCCGTGATCAACGAAGCCCTGATTGAGGCCGTGTCATCTGAACAAATGTTGAACGGAGAGAGAACAGCGGATGTCTGGGCAGAATGTGCTTCGGCAGAGGATGACAAAGTGTGGGTGCTCATCACTCCGCCGGACCGTGTTCAGGAAGCACCCGGATGCTCGGTTACAGGATTGCCTGCCATAGTGCTTGATTACAATTCCGATTCCGGCAGATATGAGGGGACTTATGCTTGTTTTTCAACTTGCGGCAAATATGACATCACTTTCTATGCAAAGGACTCAGAGGGGAACATCTCTTTGCCTGCGGCAACGAGTGTCATTCAGAACATCGGGATGACAGGCAATGTCAATGGCGATTGCGAAGTTGATCTTGCCGATGTTCTGCTGGTATTGAAAGTGCTGGCAGAAGAGGATGCCGGTCTCATTCAGGACCATGCCGCGTCCGGTGCCGATGTGAACGGAGATCATAAAATCGGAATGGAAGAGGCCATTCACATCCTGCGGCATGTGGCGGGCTTATGATCAGCACCTGTCATTCCTGTGAAAGCATGAATTCACCGGTTTTCATTGGACCTTCCCGCCCGTGTGATCGTCCTCAGCCGGGTCTCCAAAGACAGGAGAAACGCGATATGGCATCTGTTTTCCGCGGTTCCGGAGACGGTCCGAAAGGGTGCGGACGCCTACCGGTGGCGGCGGGATGATCTGAGCACCGTCATGAACAGGCTACTCATGCAAAGGCAGATGCGAAAGACCGCTTCGCTCATCTTCCGCACTCCGGATTTGT
>JAOZRQ010000557.1 GCA_029940115.1 Desulfobacterales bacterium | reverse complement strand
TAGGTGTTCAAAAGTTTTCTGACATAAGAAACCCGGCTTTTTTTCCGAAAGCCAGCCTATTGTGTCTGGTGGAAAAGCCGGGTTTCTCCTTGTTATGGCGTTATCTGTTTTCTAAGCGGCAAGCCTTTCCAATTTGCACAGCCGGATCATGATCAGGGTCTGCCTCCGATGATGTTTTTTTCCCACAGCTCGCTGAGGCTGTATTCCTCAAGCCAGTCCTTCAGCTTGTCAGGATCGGGCCTCGTGAATTCGGACACGGAATTTCTGCGTTCCGCGACCAGAATGTCATCGGGCCCGAACTGGTCAACCAGATTGAGTGGCTCGGTGGCGATGGTGATCTCGCTGTGATGCAGGGCTTTCCGTATGAGGGACCCCAGAAGGTTTACGGCAAACGGGTGCAGTCCCAGACCAGGGTCGTCAATCAGTATCTATGATTACCAATCGGGCCGCAGCTTCATTCGTCTATCTCCTGTTCCTCGGCTTTTTCCAAGGCTGTCTCAATTATTTGGTCACTTAATCGGAATCCCTCTCTGAGCAACTCGTCAATAAACGGTCTGAGCAATGGTATCAATCCTTTTTTCTTGGCAACCAAAAGCAACCCGAGTATCCCCATTACTTTGAACCCGACTCTCCTTGCCGATTTTCTTGCCCTCTTCTCATCAACCAAGACAATGTCCGCCTTGATTTCCTTTGACAAGGCGATTACTTCTGCTTCTCCTTTTCCCAGATACCCCAAAAGAATATTTACCAAATCTGTGTCTTTTGCTTCGACAATTTTCAGGTAGTTGGCAAGTCTGATTTCTTCGGAAGCCTGCTTGTATTCGCAGACAACTTCATCATATACAGCTTGCGGAATGACCACCTCGCCATAAAGGTCATATAAAAGATGCAACTTGCCTATCCTTGCCAGGCCAATCAGGCTGGAGGCATCAGCTACGATCGTATTCTTTTCTTTCATTACGATTCACTTAGTTCCATAGCTGTTTCAAATTCGGCATCAAGTTCGTCTTCCTCATAATCAATGACAGGGATTTCCAACTCATTCAAAAAACTGATGAACTGGCCCAGCTTCAGTTCTGCCAATTCAGCGGCTTTCCCCAGACTCAGGAGATTTTTTTGAAACAAATACGCGGCAAAAAGCGTTTTCGCCTCTGAGGAGATACGCTGTTTGGAATACCCAATGATTGAAAGCGACAGATACACATCTTCGGAGATTTCCATTTTTGTTGTGATTTTACCCATTATTTTCTGTCTCCGTTTGCTAAGAAATAAAAAAAGAACCGGATTTCCTATTAATCTGTTTTGCGAGTTCATTCCTTTCTCTGAAATATTTTGATTATTGCTTATGATTACACAACCTAACCATTCATTGGTCTGGCTCAGTTATAGAGATTTTAACAAGCAGTTTGTCACCTCAGTGCCGTATCATGCGAGAAACCGCTATCGCTCAATTCTCGAACTCCGGCCAATCTTTTTGCTGAATTAACGCTTCTAAGTAAGTAATAAGCCAGCCCATCACCGAAACGGCACCCCCATTTTTCTCAAAATATCCTCAACAAGACACCATTTGTCCGATCCTGAATTCAAACATATTGTGCTAGAACCAACAAGCAGAGGCAACCGATATAAGGCGGATGATCCGAAAGCATAGCATGTTGCAGACTCTGAGCAGATATCTTCCAATGCCTCATTCGTAAACAACACTTGAAACCCCGCCTTCTCAAACTGCCTTGTATTTGCGTAGCTCTGGGGATGCAATTTCACTTTCATTCCCTGTCGTTCCTGTGGCGAAAGATACTGACATATTTTCTTTATGTATACATCCATTGTCCACTGAAAAACTTCCTCAAACAGTCCGATGTCTGCAAAGATATTACCGGATACAAGGCTGCTTTTTTTGGAATAAAGTGAGGTTCTGGAGAAAACATCCAGAAAATCTGTCTTTTCCTGAGAACAGGGAATCAGCTCGGGGTGAAAACATGCAATCTTACATCTCGGAATATCTGCTTCAGACTGGTTAAAGAGATATTCTGCTCCGGCTTCCCTGATCATGGGATGAACACCGCAGGTCTCAACGGCCATATAATCCCTTAATCCGTCTTCATACCAGATAAGGGATATATTGCTGTTTAACGAATAGGCCTCTGTAATGATCATTCTGGCCAATGGATTAATCAGCGCTCCGCAAAATACGATTTCATTATACCCGTGTATCAGTCCCCTTACCAACTCTTTGGTTTTATTAATCTCTTGCAGGCCATAAGATTTCATTCTGAATATCACATTGAAATCTTGGGAATTGAATTTTGACAATTCCTCCGAAAGATGGGAATAGTCACTGTATGTAATATCTTTATATTTTTCTGTTTTGCTCATCAGGTGCTGTGAATACGGTTTTATGATCAGATAATCCATGCCGGTATTCTTTGCGGTCTCAGCGAGCAGCAATGCTTCATGCTGATTTTCAGGCAGTAAGAGCATCTGCATTCCCAACGTGCATTCATATCCCTTATCCTGCCTGATCTTAACCGCATCAGCCATATTGTCAATCACTTTGTCAAAATCAGAAGGCTTTGTTCCGTGAATCTCTGCATAAGTGTCACTTGTACCCGCATTAATGCTTACCTTAATCCACTCAGTATCACCAAGTATCTCTTGTGCCAGCCTCTTTCTGAACAACACCCCGTTTGTTGTGAGCGCGACATCTATTCCCGCGGCCTTTGTGTGTCTGACGATCTCTGCCATCTGTTTATGCAGAAAAGGTTCCCCCTCGCCGGCATACATGATGCTCTTGACTCCCAGCCGCGCCATTTCCGAGAGCCTTTCCTTAAATACGGAAGCGTCCAGATATCTTTTCCGATATTCCATGAAATCAAGCGCGCAGAATGTACAGCGATGATTACACGCGCCTGCCGGGCTGACTTCCATGTATATGGGATAAATTATTTTCTTATTCAGCCAGTCGTTCACTCTCGGAACATGGTACATGAGTTTGTGGCTGTCTATTCTGTATTTGTCCATTTTTCAGCATTTTCAATTTATTCTCAAGAATTTGCCCCTATCCGTTCAATCCTGAAATCCGTTGTCATATCTAAGGGCATTTTTCAGAAATGTTTTGACAATCCGGCCTGCTTTAATACAGCATTAGCTGTATGACGGGATTTAATCCTGCTGTCCACAACAAAACGGATGTCTGTGATCGGGCTATACCATATCTCATGATCCCCTCTGCCTTGCCGTTCAAAGGTGCAAGCATGTTCACGAAGCAATTTTTTAAGCGCAGGTGTATAGCTATCCACTTGGAGAGTCCGTTCGCCTGATTATTTCGGTCCGTTCACTGAAGAGATGAAAAGGAATATCTTCCTGTCTGAACTCGTTGAACAACCCGTTTGCCTCAAGCAACTCCGGGATCAGAATTCGCAACTTCCGAACAAGTTGGGCAGAGGTCTCAGCCTCTGTCACAAGACCGGGAACATCATCACTCACCGCAAGCCAGACTTCTGCTTCCGCATCCCACATGGCCTTTATCTTTATCTCTCTCTTTTTTGGCATATTCCCTCATACGTCCCTGTGCAGGTTCATTTTTTCATAAGGATGTTCTGTATTTTATTTCATCAACGACTAATTTATTTTCCGGAATTTTCAAAAGGATTCATCACTTTCAATTTCTTCTCAATAACCTGACCGTGCTGTAAATCTTCGCTGTAAAGGATGGTACATTCTGATTCCAAAGCAGCGGAAATAATCATACTGTCCCAATATGAGAAACCGTATTTTTTTCTTATCTTCCATGTGTTCCAAACAATGCCCAAACCAAGTGGGATAACCACACATCCTTCGGTAATTTCTTTGACAATCTGCTCTACATCTTCATCCGCCACCTCATGTTTCAACAAAACACTTGCAAATTCGTTCAGAACTTGCACACTGACAATCGGTTTTGTGTCTAACTTCTCCAACAGGTCACTTGCAATTTTATTCTTGTCTGCCTCGTCTTCTTCTTCAAATTTTGCGTAAACCAGAATGTTTGTGTCAATAAACATCTTATCTTTCATGCAACTCTTCCCTTGTAAATTTTTGTATTTTACCGACTTTTATTTTATTTTTCAAAAATTTTCCCAATACCTTGGTCTTTTGATCCTCTCCACAAAATTTTTCACTGGTTGCCCCATACTTTTGTTTCAGAAAATCATAAAAGTCCAAAATTTCAATCCGCGCCATTTCGGGCAAAATGGCTATATCCAATATGGTTTCCGAATTTTTCATATTCCCATCCTCCCCAAAAAGTCATTTCATCAATGAAATAACATACTTCTGCATACTCAGTTTGTCAATGGATTTCTTATTTCCCAGAATCTCAACCGCGAGAGAACCCACCACATTGCCGATGAATCCGAGAAGTTCATTTTCAACTCCCATGACTGCCGCAAGAGCGGTGACAGAAA
>JAOZRQ010000097.1 GCA_029940115.1 Desulfobacterales bacterium | reverse complement strand
TGAAAAGAAACCCGGCTTCTTCTTGCAGTCGGGAAGTCGGCCAGTTTGGGAAAAAAGCTTGCCCCCGACGTTTTTTGTCGGGGGCCGGGTTTCTCGCCATTCCCGACTAAAAGAAACCCGGCTTCTTCTTGCAATCGGGAAGTCGGCCAGTTTGGGGAAAAAGCTTGCCCCCGACGTTTTTTGTCGGGGGCCGGGTTTCTCGCCATTCCCGACTTTTTGTCCTGTACAACAGATGTGAAAGTTGTCCGTTGCGGCGGTGGATTCCCGCTTTCGCAGGAATGACACCTGGGAGCAAAAAAACAGCTTGACCCCTTCCTTATTACAATGCTATATTGTAGCTACATTGTATCTGTGAAATTCATATCTTAATAATAATTGACCAATTAGGTGACTGACATACCATGGACTTTTTAAAAGAGATCACCACCCATTCCCCGTTCCCCGCGGGAGGGGCCGCGGCAACTTACACACTCTCCTTGGCGGTGGGCCTGATTTACAAAACCCTTCTGCTTGAAATAAGGCGGGAAAGCAGGCCCGAAATTGAAGGCAATCTTCGGGTGGCTCAAAAGGAGATCGAAAGGCTGATGGGGGATGTGCAGAGACTGATGACTCAGGACCCAGACGCGCACAGCCGATTTGCCCAATCCCTGCGCGGGGAAGATCAATCGGAGATGAAGCGGCAGTTCAGCCATCTCCTTGATGTGAACATAAAGGTTTTGGAGAAATCGGGTGCGGCGTTTGAATGGATCAGACAATTGTCCCCCATGGTCCCCGAACAGATGAACACCCATCTCCGGGTCGCGTGTGAACTGACCATGGGGGCCGTCAACGCAACCGTCCATGTGGCAAAGGCCAACATTCAATCCGTCAAGGCTGAGAAAAAGAGGGAGAACTACCTGCTCAGACTGGATGAACTGCATGAGGCATATCGGGGAAAGTATAAGTCTGCAAGTTGATGGGCTCCGGGTACTTGATAAAACCCAGGACCCCGCACCAACAACAGGTGGCACCTTCCTTTTTTCACCACTTTGTAAGTTCATACCCGGATTGGCAAATCGTTCGACTGAGCTCCGAGCCGCCGGATTTGTCAATCCGGCGGGAGCATGAAGGGGGTGCGGACTTGAAAAGTGATGTAACGTGCCGTTTTCAACAAAAGGTTTTCAAAGTGTCTGACGATAAAAAAGTGAAAAATGATGATAAAGATTCCGCGGTGAATGTGAACAGAGCCAAGGTGAAATTCGAGATTTACGGTGAAGAGATGATTGAGAAGAAAGTCAAGTCGAGCGGGAACAGCGGCAGGGTTTACCTTCCGCCTGACTGGGTGGGGCATCATGTGAAAATCATCAGGATTGACTGAATAAGCTCAAAGCTGTACAGCTCGAAGCTGTAAGGTGTAAGCTCTGCTTTTGACTTGCACCTTACGGCTTACAGCTTACATAGCTTGCAGAGGACTTTTACCGTGGATAATATTTTTATAAGAAGGTTAAGACCAGAGGATGCGGACCAGATCGGCAGGATCTATTCGGCCATCACACAGAAACCTGTTCCACCGGATTTCAAACGCATCATTGAGGAACATGCCCAAAAAGAGGAGAGCGCCTGCTTTGTGGCCGAATATCAGGGAATGGTGGTGGGATACATGATCAGCCATAGTCCGTCCGGTGGTTTCGGCATTGAGGAGAGCGCGTGGATCACCATGCTGGGAGTCAGTCCGAAATTCATGGGCCAAGGCATCGGCAAGCAGATGGCCCAAGAGATATTCAAGTTTTACAAGGCAAAAGGGATCAGAAACATTCATACCACCGTCAGGTGGTATTACGGTGACCTGATGTCATTTTTCAAGACCCTCGGATTTGACAAAAGTGATTTTGTCAACCTTCACAAGGTGCTTGAGGATTGACAAGAAACCCGGCTTTTCCCCGAATGAACCGACTCCTGCCAGAAAAAGCCGGGTTTCTTTCCGATAACGATCAAAAAAAAAGCTTGGAAAGGTGAAGAAATGGGCTTGTCACATGCAAAGATTGAATTGATTAGGAATCAGGTCCAAATAACTTCCCTCTTGGGATGAACAAGCCGTACACCTGCCTTGGCAGGCGACAGATGAAATGGGGAACTTATTTGGTTCCTGTTCCTTAGCAGCGACGAGTGAACATGCACGTGATTATAACGCTTTTTGGGGAGGCCGGGCACGGGACTCCCCTAAAATCCGTTATAATCAGGAAAGATGAAGGAGGGCCAAGTTTTCATCCTTACACCCCTCATATTTCATCCTTCATCACTGACGATATGTCTTCACCACCAACTCCTTGGATCGTTTGTCAAAAATGAAGAGCCGCTTGGGATCCAGAAAAATCTCAACCTCTTTTCCGATGGGGTGGCGCACAAATTCCTGGATAAGCACCACCAGCGGGACGCCATGGTAATCGAGGTGGAGTTCTGTGTCTGACCCGAGCTCCTCGGATAGCGTGACAACCGCCTTCAATGGCAACATGTCCTCCCGTTCCTTCTGGGTTTTCAGGTTGTAGGCCCTCACGCCGACAAGGTATTGCTTTGAATGAAGTTTGTCCTGGAATTCGGTCACATCCACCTCAAGCTCATCGGAAATCCGCAAACCTTTTCCACCGTTCCTGCTGACGAGCTCACTTTCCAGAATGTTCATGGTGGGGTAGCTGAAATAGGTCCCCACGTCTGCCAAGCGGGGATGACGATAGACCTCTTCGAGGCGGCCAAACTGAAGGAGTTCCCCCTCCTGAAGATAACCCACATGAGTGGCCATGGAGAGGGCATCCGCCGGCTCGGGCGTGGCATAGATGACAACGCCGCCTTTTTGACGCAGGATATTCTTCAGCTCACCCCGCAACTCCTCCCTCAGTTTGTAGTCGAGATTGGCCAACGGCTCATCGAGAAAAGTGAATTGCGCCTCCTTTGCCAAGGCCCTCGCGATGGCGGTTCGTTGCTTCTGTCCGCCGCTGATCTCTTCGGGATGATGGTCCAGCACCTGGGTCAGTCCCAGAAGTTCCGCGTTTTCCCGCACCTTTTTGTCTATCTCCGCCTTGGTGTGTCTCGTTTCGGAGACCCGCAGGGGGGAGGCGATATTGTCATAGACCGTCATGGAGGGATAGTTGACGAACTGCTGATAGACCATGGCCACCGGCCGCTTCTGCATGGCCAGATGGGTCACATCTTCGTCGTTGTAATAGATTTTTCCCCTGTCCGGTCGTCCTATCCCTGACATGATCCGGAGCAGCGTGGTTTTCCCTGCGTCAGATGCGCCGAGTATGGTTGTGAACGTGCCATCCTCTATTTCAAGCGATATGTTCTTGAGGATCGCTTTGCCTTCATAAGTCTTGGTGACAGAATCAATGCGGATTCCCATTGTTTTCTCCCATGTAAATCAAGTTTAAGAGTTTGTGAGTTTGTGAGTTTCTGAGTTTGTGAGTTTCTGAGTTTGTTTGTTACTTTCTTTGTTTCCCGCGGACGAACTTGAACCGCAGATTGTGCTGATTAAACGGATTACGCCGATTTGTCGTCTTTTTTTGGTTTTTCAGGCAAATTTGGACGATTCTCCTGAAAAATCCCATTAAACGGATCCAGTGCCCAGCAACTCATGTCCGGTCATATTTGGCATAAACAAAATGCGTTGTCAAGACATTCCCACATGTCATTGTCAGATGACAAAGAAACCCGGTTTCAGACTTCAGGGGACTGGGCGATCAGGTTTCAATGACGCGGTACCATGTCAGAAACTGGATTTCGCTTTACCCGACCAAAAATTTTCCAGGATTTCATCTCACACAAAGGCATAAAGAAGGAGAGTACTCGATGATGTCAAGCCCAAAAGCTGATCCGCCAATGGTGAGAAACCTTGAAAATGGTACTGATCGTTGTGAAAATCGTTTTTTGTCCTGCACCTGTGTACACCCGACTTTTTTCCGAATGGGCCGACTCCCGACTGCAAGAAAAAGCCGGGTTTCTCTTTTTTTGTCCTGTACACAGATCCTGCGTACAACCTTCTGGAATCCTTTAATTTTTAAGGAATTACCAGTTCCTCCCCATCCGCCAAAAAGGGCTTGACAGAGCAAATGATTTCATGTTATGTAAAAAAGTGACTGAGTGCTCGTTCAGATGAGTTTGAAGGCTGACAGTGACCCGTTGGGCCGTTCATCATGGTTTTCGCAGGGGCAGGAATGACACTCCAGTTGGCCAGCTTTCGCAGGAATGACAAGTGGAGGAGGAATGACACTCCAGTTGGCCAGCAGTGGATTCCTGCTTTCGCAGGAATGACAAGTTGGGTAGGAATGACATAAAAAATATCGACCTGTGCGGTTGGCCAAGTCTTAGTCTCCACCCGATTTCAGCGAGTGGTTTTAATGGAAAAATCCGCTACCCGCTGACTTTCAGCGGGTGCTTTTCCTGAAAAAATCCGCTACCCGCTGACCTCTTACCTTAACCGCACAGGTCGAAAAATATCCTGATTACAACGCTTTTCGGGGAGGCCGCCTGCCCGTGAACCTGAACCTGAACCTGAACGTGCACGTGAACGTGAACGTGAACGTGAACTTGAATGTTCATTTGTGGGCAAGTTCACGTTCAAGTATAAGTTCACGTTCAAGTATAAGTTCACGTTCAAGTATAAGTTCACGTTCAAGTTTGAGTTTGAGTTCAAGGCCTCCCCTAAATCCGTTATAATCAGAAAATATCAGGAGAATAGTAATAATGAGAGAAGCAGTTATCGTCAGCGCGGTACGCACACCGCTCGGCAATTTCAACGGAACTTTGAGCAATATCGGCGCGACCCGGCTGGGCGCGATTGTGATTGAGGAATCCCTCAAAAGGGCAGGGGTGAAAAAGGAACAGGTGAACGAGGTCATCATGGGCCAAGTGCTTCCATGCGGCTATGGCCAGAATCCTGGGAAACAGGCCGCGGTGCTTGCGGGCATGCCTTGGGAGGCCGAATGCATCACGGTGAACAAAGTCTGCGGGTCCGCGTTGAAATCGGTGATGCTTGCCGCCCAGGCCATTCAGTTGGAGGATGCGGACGTGGTGGTCGCCGGGGGCATGGAGAACATGACTTTGGCCCCGTATTATCTTGAAAAAGCCCGCTCCGGGTACCGCATGGGCCATGGCCAGTTGCTGGATCATATGATCCATGACGGACTCTGGGACATTGTCAACGACTTTCACATGGGCATGTCCAACGAGCTCTGCTCAGAGAAATACCACATCACCCGGGAAGAGCAGGACCGCTACGCGGCGGAATCTTACCACCGGGCCGTTGAGAGCATCAAATCCGGTAAATTCAAAGATGAGATCGTTCCCGTGGAAATCCCCCAGCGAAAAGGGGACCCGGTGATGTTCGATCAGGATGAATGCGCCAGAGAGACCTCTTATGAGTCGCTTGCCAAAATGAGGCCGGCGTTCAAGAAGGATGGCGTGGGAACGGCCGGGAACGCGTCCATCATCAGCGACGGCGCGGCCGCGGTGGTGGTCATGGCAAAAGAGAAGGCCGAAGAACTCGGATGCGAGATCATGGCCACCATTGGCGCACAGGCATCCTACGGGATTGACATGAAATATGTCCTTGTCGCGCCCATCTGGGCGGTGCCCAAGTGCCTCAAAAAAGAGGGCCTTTCAAAAGAGGATGTGGATATCTATGAGATCAACGAGGCCTTCAGCGGTTCGACCTGCGCGCTGATGAAGGAGCTGGAACTCGACCCCGCAAAGGTCAATGTGAACGGTGGCGCAGTCGCCTTGGGACACCCCATCGGCGCGAGTGGATGCCGGGTGCTGGTCACGCTTTTGCATGAAATGATCAAGCAGGACAAGAAAACCGGGCTTGCATCCCTCTGCCTCGGAGGAGGGGAAGCTGTGGCCCTTGTGGTCAAGCGGTAAATAGGCTGTTTAAGATAATGTCGTCCGAGACAAGAAACTAAGTTTTTTGAAAAAACTTAGTTTCTTTTATTCAATTTATATGGGGAGACAAGCATGGAGATCAAGACGTTCGGCGTGATCGGCGCCGGCCAGATGGGCAACGGCATCGCCCAAGTCGCGGCGGTGAGCGGCTTGGATGTGATAATGAACGACATCAACGAGGAATTTCTGAGCCGTGGCCTCAACACCATTACCAAGATTCTGAGCCGCAATGTGGAAAAGGGGAAGATGTCAGCCGAAGAGAAGGACGCGGTTCTAAGGCGGATCAGAATTAGTGTGGATATTAAGGATATGGCGGTTGCGGATTTTGTGGTGGAGGCCGCGACCGAGAATGAGTCCCTGAAATTCGGCATATTCAAAGACTTGGACGGAATCTGCGAGCCTCATGTGATTCTCTCCACAAACACATCCTCCATCCCCATCGGACGGATTGCCGCCCAGACCAAACGGCCGGAAAAACTCATCGGCATGCATTTCATGAATCCCGTGCCGGTGATGAAGCTGGTTGAGGTGATCCGGGGGATCGCCACCTCCGAGGAGACCTTCAAGGCCACTTGGGACCTGTCGCTCAAGTTCGGCAAAACTCCGGCTGAGGCGAATGATTTCCCCGGGTTCATCGCCAACCGGATACTCATGCCGATGATCAACGAGGCGGTTTATTGCCTCTACCACAGTGTCGGAACAAAGGAGGACATTGACACCGTGATGAAACTCGGCATGAACCATCCCATGGGCCCCCTGGCTTTGGCGGATCTGATCGGGTTGGACACCTGCCTTGCCATCATGGAGACCCTCCATGACGGGTTCAAGGATTCAAAGTATCGCCCCTGTCCCCTGCTTCGCAAATATGTGGAAGTCGGATGGCTTGGAAGGAAAACAGGACGCGGGTTTTATGAATATCAATAGAAAGCTCGTGAGTCATAAGTTCTCAGGAAATCCTGAAAGGCATTCCCACAAGTGTCTGAAATCACTGGCACCCGGGATTTTGAGCCTGTCTTCGGCTGTCAATGATTTCAGCATGTTGCGAGAACTTACGACTGACGAGTAGAAAGCTGCAAGCTCCGAATTCCAAGCTTACAGCCTACTACACCACTTTGTAAGTTCGTACCCCCTCGCCCGGCTCGGACTTCGGCGTGAGACTTCGGCGTGAGCTCAGTCGAACGCTCAGTCGAACGATTGGCAAATCCGAACCGCCGGATTTGGCAATCCGGCGTGAGCCGAAGGGGTGACGAACTTATGAATTGCTGTACTACAGCCTACAGATCACAGCTTACAGCTCTGACAAAAGGAGGTCTTATGCCGACAAAGAAGGCAACAGGCGCAAATGTCCCGATTGGGAAAAAGATAAGGCAGGTAAGAACGGAAAAAAAGATCACGCTTGACCGTGTGGCGAATGACACGGGGTATTCCATTGATTACATCAAGGAGATCGAGGCAGGGAAAAAGATCCCTCCTGTGGGTACACTGCTCCAGCTCTCCCGTGCCTTGGAGATCGACTCCGGATTTTTTCTCAGAGAGCAGGAGGCCAACCTGAAGAAGCGCGTCAAGGCATATACCAAGCGCACGGAGAACTACGCCTATGAAACCCTGACCCCAGGTGCGGAAAACAAGCATTTGAAGGCATTCCGGGTGAGCATTGACGCCTTGAAGGATCACGAGGGGGTCGGGTACCAGCACGAAGGAGAGGAACTCATCTATGTGCTGTCAGGAAAGATCGAGGTGACCGTGGGGGAGAATGTCAACACGCTCGAAAAGGATGAATCCCTTCATTTCAACTCCGGGATAAAGCACCAACTGAAGAATGTCGGCGAAGATTCAGCGGAACTTCTGGTCGTCATCTATGGACCATAACAGGATTTCGGATTCGTGAGACGTGATTCGTGAGACGTGATTCGTTTCACGCCTCACGTTTCACGCCTCACGTTTCACCATCCGATTATTTAATTGACTCCAAAATCCAAAATCGAAAAGGATGGGTTATGTTTTTCAAACTGACAGACGAACAACTGATGATCCAGTCCATGGTCAGGGAATTTTCAAGGAAGGTGATCGCCGTCACGGCCGCAGAACGTGACCGGACCAAGGAGTTTCCCACGGAGAACTTCAAAAAAATGGGGGAGCTGGGGCTCATGGGGATGATGGTTCCGGTGGCGTATGGCGGAGAGGGCACAGACACCGTGAGCTATGTGCTTGCGCTCTCCGAAATCGCCTATTCCTGTGCGTCCACCGCGGTGGTGATGTCCGTGCATAATTCCATTGTCTGTGAAAGCATCAACAAATTCGGAACCGAAGATCAGAAGAAGAAGTATCTGCCCCGGCTCACCGAGGCGGAGATCATCGGCGCGTTTGCCCTGACCGAACCCCATGCCGGATCGGATCCGGTTTCCCAGTCAACCACAGCAGCCCGTGAGGAGGATGCGTATGTGATCAACGGAACCAAACGCTTTATCACCAGCGGAAAGAACGGGGGGCTTGTCATTGTCACGGCAAAGACGGATGAAGCCAAACGCCACAAGGGGATCAGCGCGTTCATCGTGGAGCAGGGGACGCCCGGGCTGACGGTGGGACACACTGAGGACAAGATGGGGCTCCGCGCGTCGGACACCACAGACCTGATATTCGAGAACTGCCGGGTGCCCGCAGAGAACCGGCTCGGAGAGGAGGGCGACGGTTTCAAGATCGCCATGACCGCGCTTGATGGGGGCCGCATCGGGATATCGGCCCAGTCGGTCGGGCTTGCCACGGCTGCCTTGGACGCGGCGATAAAGTACACCAAACAGCGGGATCAGTTCGGCCAGAAGATATCCAAATTCCAAGGGCTACGCTGGATGATCGCGGACATCGCCACAGAGATCGAGGCGGCTCGGCAACTGATGTTCTCGGCCGCGGGCATGAAGGACAGGGGCGAGAAATATTCCATGCAGGCCTCCATGGCAAAGCTGTTCGCCTCGGAAATGGTCAACCGTGTGGTGGGAAAATGCCTTCAACTCCACGGCGGATACGGGGTCACCAAAGATTATCCCATAGAGCGCATGTACAGGGATGCGCGGGTGTTCACCATTTACGAGGGCACATCGGAGATCCAGCGGATCGTCATCTCCAACCATATTCTGAAGGACAAGCGCATGCCCTGAATTTCAAATCCTGTGTCCGTGTGTGCTTTTTCGACACGGGCACAGCGGACAAAGCGGGATTTCAAGCATGACATGCACTCGCGCGCCCGGTTCCAAGGCCACGCACCATGCCAGACGCTGACAAAGCGGGATTTCAAGCATGACATGCCACTCACGCATCACGCATCACGCATCACGCATCACGTTTTATGACCAATGAAAAGATTTCACCCCTCATCAACAGGCTGGCTGAAGAGACAAGCGAGATGGCATCTGACAATCCCTCGCATCGCATCCGCATGGATGGGGTGCCCGAAGAACTCATGCCCCTTGTCCGGGCCATCAACGATCTCGCAGACCGATATGAAGATAGCCGCCAAGAAAAAGTTCGGCAGGGAAAAGCAGAGGACGAAGAGGAGAAGAAGATTCTCGCCGCGTTTGTCTCCGAACTGCCCGAAGGGGTCCTCATCTGCGACGCGGAGGGACAGATCCTTCTGTACAACAAACGTGCCCAAGTGTTTCTCAAGGAAACGTCCGAAAACCGAAAACCGGTCCCCGACACTTCTCCCCGACATCTTGTCCCCGACAAAAAACGTCGGGGACAAGTATCGGGGAAACCATGTCGGGGAAAAGCATCCGAAATCCGCTTGGGCTGTTCCGTGTTCGAGGTGATGGAGAGGAGCCTCATCGAATACGCGCTGGATGAGATCAATGAGCGACTGAAACGAAACGCGGTCAACGCCATATCCCGTTTTGTCGTCAAGGTCAAGGCCGACCGGGTGTTGCAAACGCAGATGATCCCCATTCTGAACCGTCTGGGACAGTTCACCGGATTCATTCTCGTCTTCAACGACATCACCCGCCAGCGTGAGGCCGACAATCGGATTGATTCGCTCCTGCAATCCCTGACAAAGAGTGCGCGCTCTCCGCTGGCCAGCATCCGCTCCGCGATTGAGGCGATCATCGAGTATCCGGACATGGAGGCCGCATATCTCCAAGGGTTCAGGGAAATCATCCACAAAGAATCCAAAACCTTGGGCACCATCTTGAACCATGTCGCGGACGCGTATTCAAGCCTTGTGAAAGCCCGGCATTCCCTTGTTCCGATTCTGGCCCCGGAACTGACTGAACGGATCCGGAGACGAGCAAGGGACAGGCTCGGAATCCTCATTCACCCGGACCCTCCCCCTGAGGATATCCGGGTAAAGGCAGATGCCTATTCCCTGCTCATGGCGATCCTCTTTGTGCTGAACCAGTTGAAGAATGAGACCGGCAGATGGGAATTTGCCTGTAGAATCCGGGGAGACGGGAAGTTTGCGACCCTCGATCTGCTCTGGGATGGAAAGCCGATGGACCCCGATTCCCTGCGAAGATGGGAAGAGGGGGTTCTGACCATTGAAGACACCCATAGCCATTTCATATTAAAAGAGGTTCTGGACCATCATGAGGCGGATATATGGTCCCATGCCGGCGGAGATGGGGAAAAACCATACATCCGCTTTCTCCTCCCTGCCAGCGATGCTTCCGAGGATGAAAATCTGAGACCTGTGACGGTGCTTCCGGAGAGCGCTTCAATCTTCTATGATCTTGATCTGTTTCACCAGCCGGGCCAGAACCCGGAGCTCGACAACCGTCTCCTGACCGAGCTGACCTATACGGTTCTGATTCGTGAGATATCCGAGGCAACGCGCGTCGAGGAACTCATGGGCAGGCACAGCGAACTGCCGAGGCTGATCCGCAGCATGATCTCCGCCGGCACAAAGATGCAACGGGTCACTTGGCTGATAACCACCTTCTCCGACGCGATGTTGAAGAAGCTGACAGACTTTGCCGTTGAGGAACTCGGACCGCCGCCAGTCCCCTTCGCGTTGATCATTCTGGGGAGTGAGGGGCGAAAGGAGCAGACCCTGAAAACCGATCAGGACAACGCCATCATCTTTGAAGACGTGCCGGAGGACTCAGGGAGAGCAGAAGAAGTGAGAACCTATTTTTTGTCTATTGGCGAAAAAGTTTGTGTCTCGCTGGATCAGGCAGGGTATGCGTTCTGCACGGGAGAGATCATGGCGAAAAATCCGAAATGGTGTCAGCCCCTGTCTGTCTGGAAATCGTACTTCCACACATGGATTCACGAGGCCGAGCCCGAAGATCTGCTCCATTGCAGCATCTTCTTTGATTTTCGTTTCGGATGCGGAGACCCGGCCCTTGTGACCCGCCTGAGCGATTATCTGATGGATGCCTTGGCCGGATGGACCGGATTTTTCCGCAACATGGCGGAGAACGCGCTCTACTTCACCCCTCCCCTCGGTCTTTTCGGAAATTTTCTGGTCAAGTCAAAAGGAAAGCACCGCCACTGTCTCGACATAAAAAGCGCGATGACACCCATTGTTGACTTCACCCGAATATACGCACTTCACAACCACATCCGGGAGACCCATACCGAGGAGAGGCTGTATCAACTCCATCTGAAGAACATCCTCACCCGAGAGGCCTATAAGGAGATCAATCAGGCCTACAGCTTTATGATGCAGTTGCGGTTTTTGCGGCAGATCACGGCGATAATAGATGAAGACTCGGAGCCGGACAATCATATTCATCCGAAAAAACTCTCCAAAATGGAACAGAAGATGCTGAAGGAGGCGCTTAAAAAGATTGGAAGGCTTCAGGCAAAATTGCGCTTTGAGTTTGCAGGGGCATCAACGGACTAGTACACCAATTCGTAAGTTCGTCACCCCTACCCCTTCATGCTCCCGCCGGATTGCCAAATCCGGCGGCGATCCGAGCCGATCAAGGGGTACGAATTTAAAAAGTGATGTACTAGCTTCCGTTATCCGTCCGCGGTTGACCGTTGGCGGTGAGATGAGAAAAACCCAAGTTTTTTGAAAAAACTTGGTTTCTCCCATTCCCCACTCCTGCAGGCACGGGACAATGCCGGATGAATCAAATCGGATGAATCAAATCGGAAAAGGAACCCCCATCAGCCCTTCGGTCTCATCAAGTCCGAGCATGATGTTCATGTTCTGAACCGCCTGGCCGGCCGCGCCTTTTACCAGGTTGTCAATGGCAGAGATCAGGATGAGGCGGTTGTTCCGATCATCCAGCCTGAATCCGATGTCACAGAAATTGGTTCCCCGGACGTGCAACGTGTTCGGCAGGCTGTCATCCGGGCACACGCGGACAAAGGGCCGGCCGGCGTAAAAAGAGGTGATGCGGCCACGAATCTCATCTGCGCTGATCTTTCGCGCAGGGGTGGCGTATAGGGTGGTCAGCATCCCCCGGGACATGGGAACCAAGTGGGGGACAAAGGTGATGTGGACCGGTCGTCCGGCCTCATGGCTCAAGACCTCGTCCATCTCCGGGTTGTGGCGGTGTTGGGCCACCTTGTACGCCTTGAAGGATTCGGCGACCTCACAGAAAAGCGTGGTCAGGGAGGGGGAACGTCCTGCGCCGCTCACCCCTGACTTTGAATCCGCAATCAGGGTCTCGGTATTCAGAAGCGCATCCTTTAATAAGGGGATCAGCGGCAAAAGCAGACTGGTGGGATAGCATCCGGGGTTGCCGACCACTTCCGCCTCCCTGATCTGCTGGGCATAAACTTCGGACAGGCCGTAAACCGCCTGTCCCATCAATTCCTTTGCCGTATGGGGCTGGTAGGCCGATTCATATGCGGACACCTCCCTGAACCTGAAATCGGCTGACAGATCCACCACCCGCCTGCCCCGTTGAACCAGCTCAGGTATGATTTTCATCGGCAACTGGTGGGGAAGCGCGGTGAAGATCATCTCAGCCCTGTCACAAATTCGGTCCGCGGTGTATTCCTCACAAACCATATCAACCCCACCTGCCCCACCTGCCATGGACGGGTAAATCCTGGCAAAAGGCATCCCCACATGCTGGCGGGAGGTCAGAATGGTCAGTTCCACATGGCGATGTCCAGACAGGATGCGAACCAACTCCGCACCCGCATACCCGGTCGCGCCGATCACACCGACTGTTGTCATGCGTCTCCTCCTTTTCAAAAAATAGGTGCCAAGCCGTCAGTTGAAAGAAACCCGGCTTCGATTTCGGAAGTTTCGGCGATCAGCTTTCTATTAGGGAGTTCACATGAAATAAAATACCCATTTCAGAAAAAATGTCCCTGCGCTCAGGCAGCCTAGACAGCAAAGCTGGTAGATTATTTCCCTTGGTCTTCGGTCATCGGTCATCTCTTGGATGCCTCCTGCCATGGAAATGGCCTGATATCAGGGTATTCTTTGATGTAAGCTTCCATCTCATCTTGGTCGAGTGGGTACCATTCGTCGTAAGGGTACCGTCTGAAGAACTCTCCTATCCGCTCGCGGAAATGCTCATCTGCAACATTGTTGAGCCGCCCTTTGCGCAGATATCGCACTTCCTCAAGTTCTGCCCTGGGAACTCGCAAAGTCACCATGAAGTCAACCGCCATCTTTTCGGAAAAGCCGACTCTCCCATCAATGAAGGATGCCTTAAAATGCTCAAGTTATTTACATTGCAGATAGTTCTCTGGAAATTCTGAAATCATTGGTACGGAGTACTTCGTACCTGTTTTTCTGGAGAACTTTTGGCCGGTACTTAAAATCCATGAAAAGCCGGTGTGACCGCTAGTACACCACTTTTGAAGTCCGTGACCCTCCTCATGGCTTTGGCTGGTCATGCAAAATCAGACTGTCAGCTTCCTAGAGGAGTCACGAATTTACGACGTGGTGTACAGGTTTCAATCCTCCAATTTTATAATCTATAAAGTCTGACAGCACAAGCCTTAAATTTTAAATTGCCAGTGGCCGAATTGGGGTAAGAATCTTGATCATCGAGTCAGATCATTGAGACTGGTTTCAATCTTCCAACTTATGATCTATAAAGTCTGACAGCGCAAGCATTTTCCAGGAATAAACATGCCGGGCTGAACAGGATTTTTGCTCTGTTCCCATCAGCCGCGGACAGAATGCGACAGGCCATCTGGGACATTCTTTTCCGGAAATCGCCTTAAATTGTCAGTTGCCAGTTGCAATTTTCATGCTGCATTGTGGCCGCACATGCTTTGTCGTTCCGCGTTTAGGCTGTGTGAGACCGCCTAACAAATTTTCATGCAACATGAAAAAAGATTGCCAAAACACGAAAAACATTATAGGTTTTCAAAAGAGAGGATCATATATGGCCATAAATTTTCCCTTGTCTTTGTGCCTTTACACCTTTGAAATCCTCCAAAAATCGAGATTTTCAATGGCATCCTTCTTTTTGCATGGAAAGTAGTACACCACTTTGTAAGTTCGTACCCCCTCGCCCGGCTCGGATTGGCAGATCCGAGCCGCCGGATTTGGCAATCCGGCGGGAGCCGAAGGGGGTGACGAACTTATGAATTGCTGTAGTAGTTTGCACTTTCCGGATGGAAAAAGTTCGCAGTTCCGCCTTCAGGCGGTGTCAGACCGCCGAGAGGCGGAACTGCGAACTTTTTGGCCTCAAAAAAACTGTGAACTGATGGATGAAGGATGCCTTTTCAATTTTCAATTCTCAATTCACAGGAGGTCAACCCCCGTGCAAAAACTCCCGATTTGCATACAGACGTTTGAGACCATTCGGAAGCACGGATACCTGTATGTTGACAAAACCCGGCACATCTGGCAAATGATCAATGAAGGCATGTTCTATTTTCTTTCTCGGCCCAGACGGTTCGGGAAATCTCTGCTTGTTTCCACGCTCATGAGCTTTTTTCAGGCAGAAAAGGATCTCTTTGAGGGGCTGTGGATCTCAGAACATGGGGATTTTGAATGGGAAGCGCATCCGGTGATTCTCATGGACTTCAATGAGATCCCTCACAGCACGCCGGAGAAATTTGAGCAGGCGATCTCCCTGAACCTGAACCTGGTCGCCAAAAGTTATGGCATCTCCCTTGAAACCGCGTTCATAGAGACCCAATTGCAGGAGCTGATTTCAGAATTGAAAAGACAGACAGGGGAAAAGGTGGTGATCCTTGTGGATGAATACGACACACCGATCACAGAGCACATTGGCAAGGGAAAGACGGGATTGGAAAACGCCAGAGCAAACTGGAACATTCTCAGAAGCTTTTTGGGGGTTTTAAAAGGCGGGAGAGTCTCCTCCCTGCTCCGTTTTGTCTTTGTCACCGGCATATCGAGATTCAGCAACATATCCATATTTTCCGAAATTGGCCACCTGAATGATATGACGTTGAGCAAATCATATGCCGACATGCTGGGTTATACGCAGGAGGAGCTGGAGGATTATTTTGAAGCGCATATGGTTCAGCTTTCCCAAGAGAGCGAAATGTCCCATGAAGCCGTCAGGGAAAAGCTGACCTGTCAATACAGGGGCTATCGGTTTTCGGAAAAGGATATCCGGGTTTACAATCCTTTCTCCGTACTCATGGCGTTTGGTCATATGAATTTCAAAAACCACTGGGCGGACACCGGATCCCCCGCATTTGCCATCAGCCTTCTCAGAGAAAGGGAATACGACATGCCGACACTTGAAAATCTGGAGGTGGATGAACAGATGTTCAGCCATTATGAAATTGGCAATCTGCAACCGGAGGCCATTCTTTTTCAGACAGGGTATATGACCATAAAAGCGGTCAATGACACGCTTTATGCCCTTGATTATCCGAATCAGGAAGCAAAAACCGCCTTCTTGAAGCATATGCTGTTCTCTTTGACCCAAGAGAACAGGGAAGATCGTTCCGCGTTCATGAAGCTTGCCCAGTTCCTTGAAAAGGAGGATTTTACCGCCTTCTTTGAGACCATGACCGCCATCTTTGCCTCAGTCCCGCCCCCGGCTGACATGCCCCCGGATCAGGCTCATTTCCATACGCTGTTCTATCTGATGGTCTCTGCCTCAGGGGTGAACGCACAAAGCGAACTGCTCACAATCCAAGACCTGGTTGACATTGTCGTGACATTTCCGGACAAAATATTTGTGATGGAATTCAGATGCGACCAGAGCGCGGACGCCGCGATCATGCAGATTCGGGAAAAGGGATATGCCGAGAGATACAAGCAGAGCGGGAAAAAACTGTTCCTGATGGGGATCACCTTCAGCATGGAGGAACAGAATCTGACAGACTGGAAAGTGGAACGGTTGTTTCTCTTTCACTAAATAAACAGCTGCAAGCTCAAGGCTGCAAGCTCAAGGCTGCAAGCTCAAGGCTGCAAGCTCA